>RFZH01000195.1 GCA_009920815.1 Paracoccaceae bacterium | reverse complement strand
TCGGCCATTGCGAAACCAACGGCGTTGGCGATGCCTTGACCCAGCGGACCAGTGGTTGTTTCAATCGCGTCAGATAAAAAGTTTTCTGGGTGTCCGGCTGTTTTCGCACCCATTTGGCGGAAATTCTTGATCTCTTCGATTGGAAAGTCTTTGTAGCCAGTGAGGTGCAGCAAAGAATACAGCAACATCGAACCGTGACCCGCAGACAGGATAAAGCGGTCGCGATCTGGCCAAGTCGGGCAAGAGGCATCGAATTTCATATGTTTTTCGAACAAAACGGTGGCGACATCGGCCATGCCCATTGCCATGCCCGAATGGCCCGAATTCGCAGCGGCAACCGCATCAAGCGTCAATGTGCGGATTGCGGCGGCTTTGGCCCAATGTTCGGGATTGTTGGTGCGAAGTGCTTGAATATCCATGTTCGGACAGGTCCCTTGTTTACTAATCTCACGCGACCAATACCAAGAACGCGCCGAAGATCAAGCATTAGGTCGAAAATCCGCCTATGGGGGCGCATTTTTTAATTTATTTCGCTAAACTTAAATAAAAAAGGGCTGAGATGATTCGTTTCAGCCCGAGCAGTAAAGGAAACCCTATGGACCAGATTGAGGAATTCGAACAGCGGATCACCCTTGCGTTAGATAAAATTGCCGCACATCTTGAGGCTGTTGATCCTGCCGCAGATGCACAAAACGACAATAGCGCCTTTGAGGCACTGCGCGACGAAAATGAACGGTTGAAAAATCAACTCAGAAGCCTGCAATCGGAATTGGCACAAGCGCATGCCGATCGCGACGAAGAGACTGCGCAGGTGCAGGCGCTTTATCAAAAATTGGCAGATGCTTTAAACGCACCTGATAGGGAGGACGCATAATGCCCGAATTAACAATTCATATCGGTGGTCGGTCTTTCGAAGTTGCCTGTCATGAGGGCGAAGAAGAGTTTTTGCAATCCGCTGCAAAGATGTTGGATGACGAAGCACAAGCGCTTGCATCGCAAATCGGGCGCTTGCCCGAAACGCGCATGTTGCTGATGGCAGGGCTTATGTTGGCCGACAAAACGGCCGCGGGCCAAGACAGCATCGCGGAGATGCAGCAAAAATTAGAGGCGGCAGAAAAGGAAATCGCAGATTTGAAATCAGGCGACGCCGTGGCCCCACAAACCGTCGAAGTTGAGGTGATCCCGTCGCATGTGACCGACAGTCTTGCGAATTTGGCGGCCCGAGCTGAGGCCTTGGCTGATAAGATTTCAACCGTATGACGTTTCGCACGGCCTGTTATGCGCTCATGATCTTGTGTGCGGGGCTTGCCATTGGATTGCTTGCAGTGCCTGATATGTTTGCAGTTGTTTTTGGCATGTCTCCCGACCCGGCGGCGGCCGTCATGACACGACGGGCAGGGGTACTGTTCGTTGGTCTTGGCGGGCTTATATATTGCGTGCGTCACGTGATAGAGCCCGCGCATCAACAATCAATATCGCGGGTCGTTGTTGTTTTGATGGCGGCGGTGGCCGCACTTGGTCTGGTTGAGTTTTTCCAATCTAATGTCGGTGTCGGTATATTTGTCGCGGTGATCCCAGAGGTAATTTTTGCGACGCTGTTTTGGCGTTATGCCTGGGCATAGGCGCGCCCAGGCTGAACACGCGGATCACAGTTTTGATCGCAATACCATGCCAAACAGATCCCGTGGATCATCAGGATCGGCCAGCATGTCTAGGTCGACATAATGCGGATGGATTGCAATTTGGTCGCGGATATAGCGTAGGGCGGAAAAATCCTCGATCGCGAAACCGACGCTGTCAAACAAAGTGATCTGCCGATCATCGGTGCGACCCGTCTTTTGGCCCAAGATGACTTGCCATAACTCGGTCACGGGATAGTCGGGCTCCAGTTGCTGGATTTCGCCTTCGATCCGCGTTTGTTCGGGGTATTCGACAAAGATCGACGACCGCAACAAAATATCGCGGTGTAATTCGGTCTTGCCGGGGCAATCGCCGCCAATCGCATTTATATGAACGCCGGCGCCGACCATGTTATCGGTCAGGATGGTGGCGTATTGTTTGTCAGCGGTACAGGTGGTGATAATTTGCGCCCCTTCGATGGCCTGTTCGGGGCTGGTGCAGGGGATCACGGTCAGACCGGTACCCGCCAGATTGCGCGCTGCTTTGGCCGTGGCGTTTGCGTCGATGTCATACAAACGCACCGTGTCGATGCCGCAAACGGCCTGAAAGGCCAAACATTGAAATTCGCTTTGTGCGCCGTTGCCGATCATCGTCATTGTCGTGGCACCCTTGGGGGCCAAGTGCTTTGCCACCATCGCCGATGTCGCCGCCGTGCGCAGCGCGGTTAGCAAGGTCATTTCCGACAACAACACCGGATAGCCCGTGTAAACATCGGCCAACAGCCCAAAGGCGGTGACGGTTTGCAATCCTTCACGGGTATTCTTTGGATGGCCGTTGACGTATTTGAACCCATAGGTTTGACCGTCGGATGTGGGCATCAATTCTATCACGCCCTCGGCCGAATGGCTGGCCACGCGCGGGGTCTTGTCAAAGTCCGGCCAACGTTTGAAATCTGCTTCAATATACTCCGCCAAGCCCTTAAGAATATTTGAAATACCGATTTGATTGATCAGTCTTAGCATATGGTCAACCGATACAAACGGAACCAGTGCTTTGTCAGATGGGGTCAGGGTCATTATTGCCTCATGAAAAGAATTGTTGTGTCGGACGATCAAAGACGCGCCGTCCCAAGGCCGAGGCGGCAAGGTCCACCATCACTTGGGCTGTGCGTCCGCGTTCGTCCAAAAACGGGTTCAATTCGACCAGATCAAGCGATGTCATCAAGCCGCTGTCGTGCAAGATTTCCATCACCAAATGCGCCTCGCGCAGGGTGGCCCCACCAGGCACCGTTGTGCCCACGGCGGGGGCGATTGCGGGATCTAGAAAATCGACATCTAACGACACATGCAACATACCGTTCGCGGCACGAACGCGCGCAAGAAATGCTTTTAATGGCGCAGAGATCCCGTTTTCATCAATATCGCGCATATCATGATAGGTAATCTGACTGTTTTGCAATGCGATGCGTTCGGCGTAGTCGACGGACCTTAGGCCTAGGATACATATGTTTTCTTGGGGCAGCGGAGTTTCAACGGTTGGGAAATGATGAAATCCATCGCGTCCTGTAAGATAAGCGAGCGGCGTTCCGTGAAGATTGCCGCTTTGCGTGGATTGCGGCGTATGAAAATCGCTATGTGCATCAAGCCAAAGGACAAAAAGCGGCCGTTTTGATTGATGTGCGTGGCGTATTGCCGCCAGCCCTGACCCAAGCGATAATGCGTGATCGCCCCCCAGAAAGATTGGCAAGCCTTGGTCAAACGCGTCATGACCCATCTTGGCCAATGTCATAGTCCAGCCGAGCGTGATATCAGCTTGGTGCACATGCGCAGGCAGGTCAGGGGCGGCTTGGGGGAGATTGGGCGCATTTCCCATATCGCGTACCTGATACCCTAGCGCTTCTAACGCGGGGATTAGCCGCGCCGTGCGATACGCGTCTGGCCCCATAACGCAGCCTTTGCGTGTTTTGCCGCTGTCGACGGGCGCGCCAATTAAAACAACTGGTTTTGTTTGCATCGTTTTATCCTGACTATGATGGACTGAAATGCCTTTCTGTTTTTTTCTGCGCAATTTGTGGAAAAATACAGTGACTATATCGTGCAAATTGTGTAGTTTTTGTCGAAACGAAAGAAAATAGTTGCGTATTGTTATGATGAATGCTCTGGATGAACGCTTGATTGCTGCCTTGCGCCACGACGCGCGGGCATCGCTTTCTGATTTGGCGTTGTTGTTGAATGTATCGCGAACGACGGTGCGCTCACGGATCGAACGCTTGCAGCAATCTGGCGTTATCATTGGGTTTAGCGTTGTCTTGCAAAATGACGCAAAACAAGACCCGGTCCGCGGACTGATGATGATCGCGGTCGAAGGTCGTGGGACCGACAGAATTATACGTCAAATGAACGGTTTACCAGAAGTACGCGCATTACATAGTACCAATGGAACATGGGATCTTATCGCGGAGATCGCGACGCAGACACTTGATGAATTCGACACAGTTTTAGGAAAAATTCGCAAGATTGACGGTATCGTTCGTTCAGAGACCAATCTGTTGTTATCGACCAAGAAACGCGGCTAAGCACGCCGTGCCGCGATAACCCAAAGGGCCACAAATCCAAGCGATATAATCATATTCCACCCCGCCATTGAAATGCCGAATAGGTCCCACGCAA
>RFZH01000194.1 GCA_009920815.1 Paracoccaceae bacterium | reverse complement strand
GTCTTGCGTGATACGCGGTCTCGATGGGGGTCGTGCAGCTCGCAGGGGCAGTTAATGTATTCATGGCGTTTGATTATGGCGCCTCCAGACATATTGGACTATGTCGCAGCACACGAGGTTGCCCACTTGATTGAAATGAATCATTCGCGCGCGTTTTGGAATGTGGTTGCGCGCCTCTATCCGGACTATGAAAAGGCGCGCGAATGGTTGCGCAGTCATGGACCGATGCTGCACCGTTATGACTTTGACACTTGACAGTCCTATCGATTGTGATCACAAAAATTGAATGGCATCACAAAAGAACACCACCGATACAAATATTGCTGCACATGACCGCGTTTATCGCGGGCTGAGGGCGCGCATCATGCATGGTGAAATTACGCCCGGCCACCCGATGACCTTGCGGGGTTTAGGGGATGAATACGGGGTGTCCATGACACCCGCGCGCGAGGCTGTCCGTCGATTGGTGGCAGAGGGTGCGCTATCGATGTCTCAATCAGGTCGTGTGGCAACGCCTGAGTTGTCTAACGAGCGGATAGAAGAGCTTGCAGCGCTGCGTGCGTTGATCGAAGTTGAGCTTGCCTCAAGGGCTTTGCCGCGCGCGCACATGGCTTTGATTGAACGTCTGCAGCGGATAAACGCGCTGATTGCAGCGGCGATAGATGACCACGATGCTGTGACCTACATTCGTACAAACCTTGAATTCCACCGCACGTTGTACTTGCGCGCACAAGCGCCCGCAATGTTGGCGATGGCTGAAACAGTTTGGCTGCAATTGGGGCCGACGATGCGCAAGCTTTATGGCAGAATGCAGCGCAAAGAGCCGCCCTTGAATCACAAACTAATCCTGGCAGCGCTGAAGTCAGGAGATGAACCAAGCTTGCGACTTGCTGTGCGATCTGACGTGACCCAAGGGCTAAAGATGTTGGGTAATTAGGCAGCCAAGCCTTTGCTGCCCATATCCAAGAATTTCTTGCGACGATCTTTGATCAAGTCTGTGCGGGATTTGCCGGACAACTCTGTTAGCATCTCTGCTATTGTGCTGCGAACAGCCTCAAGGGTTGTATCGCGATCACGATGCGCACCGCCTACAGGTTCCTTGATGATTTGGTCGCAGACCGCCAGCTTGCTTAGATCTTGCGCGGTTAGGCGCAACGCCTCGGCGGCTTCGCGCATTTTTTCTGAATCTTTCCAAAGGATCGATGCGCAGCCTTCGGGGCTAATGACCGAATAAACCGAATGTTCTAACATTGCGACTCGGTTGGCGGTCGCAAATGCCACAGCCCCACCAGAACCACCTTCGCCAATGATAATCGAAATCAATGGAACGCCGATTTGCAAACATTTCTCGGTCGAGCGCGCGATCGCTTCGGATTGGCCGCGCTCTTCGGCGCCTTTGCCGGGATAGGCGCCTGGCGTGTCAACAAGCGTTATGACCGGTAGGTTGAACTTGTCTGCCATGTCCATCAACCGGATCGCTTTGCGGTACCCTTCTGGGCGCGCCATGCCAAAGTTACGTTCAATGCGTGATTTTGTGTCATTGCCTTTTTCGTGTCCGATGACGACAACTGGCATGTCATTAAACCGCGCTAATCCGCCAATGACGGCATGGTCATCGGCAAAGTTACGATCCCCTGCCAACGGTGTAAACTCTGTAAACAGCGCATGAATATAATCAATACAATGTGGCCGATCGGGGTGACGCGCGATTTGGCATTTGCGCCACGGAGTCAGATTTTTATAAAGATCTTGCAAAAGCTGTCTGGCTTTTTTGTCTAGCGCGACGGCTTCTTCTTCAATATCCATTTCCTGATTTTGACGCGCCATTGCGCGCAATTCCTCGGCCTTGCCTTCGATTTCAGCCAAGGGTTTTTCAAAGTCGAGGTAATGGGTCATGGTCTGCTCCGCGTTTAATTCTTTGTTATATGCGACGCATACGCAGAATTTGCAACCGTTTCAGTAACTTTAGCGGGGGGATTTTTAGCCGTAATTTCACATGTTTTCGTCGCGTGGCGGTCAAATTGCCACTAAATTGTATAGGCGCGCATTAATGCCAAATTTGCAGCGCGTAAATTTGGTGCAAATCTATTGATCAGATTGGGAACTGTGGCTCATCCCGTCGAAATATAACTTGATCTCAGTTGTTTGGCCTTTTCTGTTGGATCTGTACCAAGGCGGCATTCTAAAAATGAGCGCCGCCTTAGCGCTGTGTCATTAGGCGTTTGCGATCATCTCGGCTTGTTTTACAATGACTTCTGCTTGTTTGATTGACGCGATATCAACCAATCGCCCTTTGTAAACGGTTGCCCCTTCGCCATTGGCTTTTGCTGTTTCCATCGCCTGCAAAATTTCGCGCGCCTCGGCGACAGCCTCATTCGAGGGTGTGAATACTTCGTTTGCAAGTGCGATCTGTTTGGGATGAATCGCCCATTTGCCGACCATACCTAATGTTGCGGAACGGCGCGCTTGGGCGCGGAAACCGTCGTCATCGGAAAAATCTCCAAATGGACCATCAACTGGCAAAACACCATGCGTGCGACAGGCGGCAACGATTGCAGCTTGTGCCCAATGCCAAGGATCGGACCAATGCTTTACGCCATCGCGATACATGTAATAATTTTCTTGTGTGCCACCGATGCCGGTTGTCGCCATTCCCATCGATGCAGCAAAATCTGCCGCGCCCAATGACATCGCCTGTAAGCGCGGGCTGGCGGCCGCGATTTCTTCGACGTGGGCGATGCCCGCTGCGGATTCAATGATAACCTCAAACGAGATTGGTTTGGTTCGTCCTTTTGCGCGCTCTATGGCGGTCACCAGGGCATCAACGGCGTAAATATCTGCAGCACAACCGACCTTGGGGATCATGATTTGATCTAGACGATCAGAGGCATTTTCCAGCAAATCAACCACATCTCGATACCAAAACGGAGTGTCTAATCCATTGATGCGAACGGACAAAGTTTTGTTTCCCCAATCAATATCGTCAATCGCTTGAATAATATTTCGGCGCGCGCTGTCTTTGTCGCTGGGCGCAACAGAATCTTCAAGATCAAGGTTAATAACATCTGCTGCACTTGTAGCCATTTTTTCAAAAATTGCCGGCCGTGATCCAGGGCCGAAAAGCTGGCAACGGTTCGCGCGGGCGACGGGCGTGGGCTGGATTTTGAATGACATGGCTGTGTCCTTTTCTGTGCGCAAGGAAATTACGTTTTTATCACTGCAATGGTTATTAAATTGCGCACTGATGCGCAAGTGATTTTCGCGAATGCAGAAAAAACTCTGCGTCGCAGCAATTTGAGCGTTAAGGCAGCAATTTGAGCGTTAAGGTTGAACAGAATATTAGGATAATGCATCAAGAATTCGAAGATTATTCGAATAATTTATAGAATTCGGTAAAAATATTGCAAAATGTCAATTTGATTGCCGGACTTAACACAATACTTGTGCTACGGCTTGTGTAAAACAATCATTGAAAACATAGTTTCATACCGAGGTCACGATATGCTTAAAACCCCTTACCTTTTATTTCTTGGCGATGCCGCTGATCAATTGGCCGCAAAAGTTGCGCAAGGTATCAAGGACTGGCGTCCAGACAATGCAATCGCGCAATTCCGCATGGCAGGCTGCAACGCTGATATGGGGATCCCTGATATGACTTTGGCCGAAGCACGCGCTGCGGGTGTGCAAACACTTGTTATTGGTGTTGCGAACCGTGGAGGTGTCATTTCTGAAGCATGGAAAGCGGTATTGATCGAAGCGATCGAGGCTGGTTTTGATCTGGCGTCAGGTTTGCATAATTTGTTGCGTGACGAAAAAGATTTGGTTGCTGCGGCGCAAAAGCATGGCACGCAACTTTTCGATGTTCGCATTCCAACAGTGCAATATCCAATCGCAAATGGTGTCAAACGCACTGGCAAGCGTTGTTTGGCCGTCGGTACGGATTGTTCTGTCGGTAAGATGTACACGGCCCTTTCGATGGATAAACTGATGCGGGAACGCGGCATGAAATCAACTTTTCGCGCGACTGGTCAAACGGGCATTTTGATCACCGGCGATGGTGTGCCATTGGACGCAGTGATTGCCGATTTTATGGCCGGTTCGGTTGAATATTTGACACCTGATAATGATCCCGATCATTGGGATTTGATCGAAGGGCAGGGCAGCCTTTTCCATGTCTCATACTCGGGCGTAACGATGGCGTTGATCCATGGTGGTCAGCCAGATGCATTGGTACTGTGCCATGAACCAACGCGGGCTACGATGCGCGGATTGCCGACGTACACATTGCCGT
>RFZH01000193.1 GCA_009920815.1 Paracoccaceae bacterium | reverse complement strand
AGATAAAACAGATCGATTGATCGTGAGCCATGAAGCAGAAGATGCTGTTGCAGACATCAAACATATGAATAGTGAGGCGTAAATCATGGAAGTTGCAGCATTATTTATTTTAATTATCGTTCTTCTGGTCATCGGCGTGCCGATTGCGGTGGCCTTGGGTTTGTCGTCAATCATGTTCTTGTTGGTGCTTAGCGACACCTCGCTGGCGTCAATCGCGCAATCGTTTTTCCAAGCGATGGCTGGGCATTACACGTTATTGGCTATTCCGTTCTTTATTTTGGCCAGCACATTCATGTCGACGGGCGGTGTCGCAAAACGGATCATTCGTTTTTCGATTGCGATTGTTGGACACTTTCCGGGTGGTCTGGCGATAGCGGGCGTATTCGCTTGTATGATGTTTGCGGCTTTGTCGGGATCGTCGCCGGCCACGGTTGTGGCCATTGGGTCGATCGTTATCGCGGGCATGCGTCAGGTTGGATATTCAAAAGACTTTGCCGCAGGCGTCATTGCGAATGCTGGAACCTTGGGCATCCTGATTCCGCCATCGATTGTTATGGTTGTTTACGCATCGGCGACCGACGTTTCTGTTGGACGGATGTTTCTTGCTGGGGTTATTCCGGGCCTTTTGGCGGGCACAATGCTGATGATTGCCATCTATGTGATTGCTCGGGTCAAGAACCTGCCCAAGGGGGATTGGAAAGGCTGGGGTGAGGTGGCCGCATCAGGGCGCGAAGCAATTTGGGGTCTTTTCCTGATTGTGATCATTTTGGGTGGCATCTACGGTGGCATCTTTACCCCGACCGAGGCCGCCGCCGTGGCTGCAGTCTATGCATTCTTGATCGCGAACTTTGTGTATCGAGACATGGGCGTGTTTTCGAAAGAGGCTCCAAAGGCTGGCAATTTCGCCCCGATCACCGTTTTGGGGGGCGTGGCAATCGGCTTGGCGGTTTGGGCAATCTTTGGCATCGACCTTGGTCAATCCACTTTGATCGGTTTTGCGCTTGCGGCAGGGATAGCGGTCATTGACACGCTGCGCCATGGTGCTCTTCCTGTTCCGCGTCACATTGCGGGTGATTTGATGCGGATGGTTGCAACCTTGTTCCACAAAGATACCAAAAGCACCCTGTTCGAAGCTGGTAAAATGACGGTCACATTGATGTTTATCATTGCCAACGCGTTGATCCTGAAACACGTTTTGACCGATGAACAAATCCCGCAAAAGATCACTGAAATGATGTTGGCCTATGGGTTTGGTCCGATCATGTTCTTGATTGTTGTGAACGTCATTTTATTGATTGGCGGTCAATTTATGGAGCCATCGGGCCTGATCGTGATTGTTGCGCCACTGGTCTTTCCGATTGCGATTGAATTGGGGATTGATCCGATCCATCTTGGCATCATCATGGTCGTCAACATGGAAATCGGAATGATCACGCCGCCAGTTGGATTGAATTTGTTCGTGACATCGGGTGTCGCAGGGATGCCAATGATGAGTGTTGTGCGCGCAGCGCTTCCATTCTTGGCTGTATTGTTCGTCTTTTTAATAATGGTGACTTACATCCCCATCTTATCGACGTTCCTGCCGACCTATTTCATGGGACCAGAGATCATTACAAAATGATATGATTTAAATTGGCGCCGTGGGGCGCCAATTTTTTTCTAATATGCCCACAGTTTAACAACTATGCGTTTTCAAGTGCTTGGATAATTGGACCTAAATCTTGCGCTTTTAGGGATGCACCGCCAACCAATGCGCCATCAACGTTGGGAACAGCGAATATTTCGGCGGCGTTTGATCCTTTGACCGATCCACCATAAAGCAACCGCATTTCAATCGCCTGTGAACCAAACCGCTGCTGCACGGTTGCGCGGATGAAATCATGGGCTTCGGTGATTTGATCAATCGTCGGGATTAATCCCGTTCCGATGGCCCAGACGGGTTCATATGCGATCACTGTGTTTTGTGCAGTTGCCGTTGATGGAACCGACCCTGCCAATTGTTTGCCCAAAACATCAAGGGTTGCGCCGCTGTTGCGTTCGTCCAACGTCTCGCCAATGCAGATGATCGCAATCAGCCCAGCGTCATGTGCAGCCCGGGTTTTGTCGTGGATCTGGGCGTCTGTTTCCCCGTGATCTTGGCGGCGCTCTGAATGCCCCGTAATCACATAGCGTGCGCCTACATCGCAAATCTGCTTGGCTGAAATATCGCCGGTGTGTGCGCCTTTGTCAGCCGGATGACAATCTTGAGCACCGATCGCAATCGGTCCCGAAATCGCCACCGCCGGCGCGATAAGTGTGGCAGGGGGGCAAATTAGAATATCGACAGACGGCTCTGGGTGCGTCTGGGCAATGTTTGCAATTTCCGTCAAATCAGCCAGAACGCCATTCATTTTCCAGTTGCCTGCCGCTAACTTGCGCATAATTTTCCCCTTTTTCAAATTTGCCTTCTGTGTGCTTGTAGCATAGATAGGCGGCGAAACAACTGACGAAAGAATTTGAGGCAAACATGATCCCTAAACTGGATGCACAAAAGATAAAGCAGCGTGATGCCGATACAATGGCACAGCTGAAATTAGGCATTGAGAGTTACGGATTTTTGATCGTTGAGAATACATATATTTCATCGGCAGAGATTTTGACGGTCATTGACATGTACCGCGCTTTTTTCCATCTGGATCCCTTTGAAAAGGCACGTGTTGACATGGCGCAGACTGGATCAAATCGGGGGTGGGGTGCACCACAGTCTGAACAGGTCGATCCAAAAGCAAATCCTGATTATAAAGAAGTTTTTGATTGCGGGTTTGAAATTGACGCCGGTGATCCGATGGCGCAATATTACGTCTATGCCCCAAATATGTGGCCACGAACCCCCAACGGGTTCAAAGATATGATCACGGGCTATTATGTGAAATCTATGGGCGTTGCTTTGGATCTTTTGTCGGCGATTGCAGATGTCTTAGAATGCGATAGCAGCTATTTTGATGACAAGTTTTCCAAGCCTATGGCGCTGTTGCGCGGAAACTATTACCCCGCACGGCCAAGCTGGGCAGGGGAGAACGATTATGGAATTGCTGAACATACCGATTATGGCTGTGTGACATTGCTAGCAAGTGATGGCATCGCTGGGCTTGAGGCCAAGACAACATCGGGTGATTGGATTGCCATCACAGCCGAACCAGGTGAATTCATTATCAATTTTGGCGAGATGCTTGAGATTTGGACCAATGGACGGGTAAGGGCGACGCCGCATCGTGTGCGCGGGACTTCGCAAGAACGGATTTCAGTTCCCTTGTTTTTTAACCCCAACTACGACACCAATGTCGCCCCGTGGGGCGCACAAGAAACCGTGAGTGCCGGTGAACATTTGACCAAGCGGTTTAATGAAACCTATCTGCATCTGAAAGACGGATCGCAGCCCAAAGCGGTTGCCAAACTTGCCAGTTAGATATCGAATTTGATCGATTCGCCGCATCCACAGGCTTCGGTCACGTTGGGATTGTTGAATTTGAAACCGGATTCAAGCAAACCGATCTCGTAATCGATTTGCGTACCAAACAAAAACATTTGTGCCATCGGGGCGATTAACACCCGGGCACCGTCTTGTTCGACAACCTCGTCATGCGGGTCGGTCGTATCGACGTATTCAAGGGTGTACTCCATCCCTGCACAGCCACCCTTTTTCAAGCCAAGGCGCAGGCCATAATGCCCGCCACGTTCCATCAGGGATGAAATTTGTTTAACTGCCGCTGGCGTTAATGAAACAGGTGCTTTTCCGGGGATCGAGAACATGTGTGTGTACCTGCTGTTTGCGTGGTTACATAAAACCCAATTCTAGTCTGGCTTCGTCGCTCATCATGTCCATGCCCCATGGTGGTTCCCATGTGAGCTGTACTTCGACATGTTGAACGCCGGCAACGGGCGTGACCGCTTCGCTAACCCAGCCTGGCATTTCGCCCGCAACGGGGCATCCTGGCGCAGTCAGTGACATGACAACCCGCACAACATTTTCATCATTTATATCAATGGTATAAATCAGCCCGAGATCAAAGATGTTTACTGGAATTTCAGGGTCATAGACCGTGCGACATGCTTCGACCACTGCGTCATACAGTGGATGATCTGTCGATGAGGGTTCAATCAAAGGAGTGCCCTCAATTGGGTGCATAGCGGTGGTCATTTTCTGTTCCGTCTTATTACCTGACAAAACATATAGGGTATTCTCGTCTAAACGTCCAGTACTGCAACGCAGAAAGGTTACGCCTAGGGCAATGACAAATTCGCGACCTGCTCTGCAATTGGCAACGTGTTCATCGGGTGCAT
>RFZH01000192.1 GCA_009920815.1 Paracoccaceae bacterium | reverse complement strand
CCTCTTGGTCCATCGGCTCGTCTTCTGCGATGTCGGAAATCGCGTTTTTTAATGCAGCGGACGCGGTCGTATTTGCATTCACGACGCTGCGAATTTTTTGCAGACGTTCTTCAAGTGTTAGGGTCTGCGCAGCTTCGTTTGTGTCTTGCAACGGGGGCGCGGGCCGTGTCGGTGGGGCAATGGGTTGTGCGTCGCTTGCGACAGGGATTGTGCGCGCCGGCGAAAGCACGACATTCGTACCCTCGGTCCGCGCCGCGATGCCTTTTTGATTGCTGCGCTTGGCTAAGATGGTCAACATTTCCGCGTCAAGTTTTGGTGGCTCGGCACCAAAGAAACGATCCTGTTCGGCAAGGTCGCGAAAATACTCTGCCACTTCTTTCATCATGCCGAAAGAATCGTCAAATCCTTCGAGCGTGCATGAAAATGTGCCGTAGGATACCGTGAGCACTTTATTGGAGTTGTTTGTAACCATAATCGCGTACCTTTTTATATTTCGATACTACTTTGACCGGCACAATCGTCAAAACATGACCGATTCTGTGAAATTCACAGTATCATTTCATGGCGACATTGTGGCAAATGTCTTAGATCTACACGTATAGCGGTCAAAACTGGATGATTATTAACAATACGGAAACAATCGCCATAATCGGCGGCGCAGAGTTTGGGCCCGATGTGGCAGAATCGGTTTTGCCCAAAGTAGCGCAGGTGATTGCAGCAGATGGCGGCGCAGATCGCGCGTTAGAAAACGGATTTTCCCCCGATTACGTGATTGGGGATTTGGATAGCATTTCAGATGCAGCCAAAGCAGTTGTTTCGCCTGAGCATTTGATTTTTGTCGATGATCAAGACAATACAGATTTTGAAAAAGTTCTGGATCGTGTTGATGCACCGATCATAATTGGTCTGGGCTTTTTAGGGGGGCGGATTGATCATCAAATGGCGGTGCAAACTGCGCTTGTTCAATTTGCACATAAAAAGGTCATCTTGATTGGCGCACATGATGTCGTCTTTCTGTGTCCGCCGCGGCTATCAATTGGTCTTGCACTCGGCACCCGTGTTTCACTTTATCCGATGGCTACGGTGCAGGTTGCATCAACGGGTCTAAACTGGCCGACGGATGGTTTGACGCTGTCCCCTGATGGTCGAATTGGCACGTCCAACCATGCGCTGGGTCCGGTGACCTTAGAACCTGATGCTGCGCGGTGTTTGGTTATTGTGCCGCGTGCGATGTTTGAGACAGCGATGACTGCGCTTTCGCAAGCGCCGCATTGGCCTGTTCACGCCAAATAATATACAGCCCCGCCGCCATTGTAATAACAATGCCCGCAGCGGCCAAATGATTGGGTAAATCGCCAAAGATCATCCAACCGAACAACGTGGCAACAGGAATTTCCAAATACTGAATGGGAGCTACGGTCGCCGATGGTGCAAAGCGCAGCGACCATGTCATCAAAAGATGCGCCAAAGTTCCAATGGCGCCCCAAGTTAGGATCGTTACAAGTTGATCAGAGGCCGGGGCAATTAGACGAAAGACATCCAGCCCGCTGTCAGACATCAAAAATAATACGGGTCCAATCAGCACGATTGCCATAACGCCATTGATCGCTTGTAGACCGATTGGATCTGTGTCTTTTGAAATTTGCCGCGTCGTAAGGATAAAGCCCGAAAAAACAACTGCTACGACCAGCGGCAACAGCGCAGGCATGCCAATTTGTTGAAACGATGGTTGGATGACCATCAATGTTCCCGCAAACCCCACAAGGCAGGCAATTAATCGATACAAGCCCACCTCTTCGCCCAATAAAAAATGACCAAGCAACAAAAGAATGAACGGCATGACAAACGCGATTGCGACCGCGTCGGCCAAAGGCAAATATTGCAACGCCGCAAACATCGACGCGATCCCGATGATATGCAATATGACCCGTAACCAGGCAAAGGCGAACACGCGTCCTGACAGTTTCATCGGCCGTTTCGTGACATAGGCCAAAGGAACCAAGACAACCGCTTGGATCAAAAATCGCAAGAAAACCAGTTCGGCAAGCGGAACCGTACCCCCAAGGATTTTGGCATAGGCATCCCCCAACGGGGCGAAAATACAAAAGAGCAGCATCAAAAGGATGCCAAGTGTCGGCTTGTCTTGCTTCATGGTCCGAGGCTAGGACGAAAGTGTTAACATTGCAACTTAAAGCTGCGCCGCGCGGGCGACTTTTTGCTCTCTGTAAATCACGTATAGGCCGGAACCAATAATGATGATCATCCCCAAGACAGCGACGCGATTGGGCAAATCTCCAAACACCAAATATCCCAATGCTACGGCACTGACGATTTCCAGATAGTGTAATGGGGCCAAGGTCGATGAGGGGGCATAGCTTAGCGCATAGCTCATAAAGATATGTGATAACGCCGCGGCCGCACCCACGCCAAACAGCCACAGCCAAAAGATACCACTTGGCATCACAGGATCCAATGCGACGATGCCCGATCCATCGGCGATCACAAGAATGGGCAGGCACATCACCGCGCCAATCCAAGCGGTGTGATACTGCATGCCGATGGCGGACATGTTGCGCGAAATACGACGGGTCGCCAACATGTACAGTCCAAAAAACACCGCTGTTCCCAAAGGATAAAGCGCCACTGCTCCAAACGCTGCAAAGCTGGGTTGGATCACAAGGATTACCCCGATAAAGCCCACAACACTTGCGCCAAGGCGCCGCGGCCCTACCGTTTCGCCATATACATATTTGCCGACCAACAGCAAAAGAAACGGTTCAATAAATGCGATTGCCAGCGCGTCGGCGATTGGCATCACCGAAATCGCAGCCACAAAACAATAGGTCGACGCGATTAAAAATATCGATCGCAAGATCAAAGCGGGCACCAATCGCCGCGGCAGGATCAAAGGGTCGCGCACCAAGATCATGACTGGCAACATAATTATGGCCTGCACAATAAAGCGGGCAGTCGTGATTTGGCCCACCGGAATCTGCGCCGCGGCCAATTTTGAAAACATGTCCAAAACGGGGGCCGTAACACAAAACGCAACCATAAGAGCGACGCCAAGGACAATGCGGTCCTGTGAAGGGGTGTATGTTTTTACGTGTGCCATGCTGTGGCGGTATCGATCGCGTGTCGCAAAATCTGTGCTATTTTCGACACGCGATGCCGTTTTGTAGGGTTCTTTAACAATTCGGTACGTTAACGGCCAAACCACCAAGAGAGGTTTCTTTGTACTTTTCGCTCATGTCTGCGCCGGTTTGGCGCATGGTTTCAATGCAGGCGTCCAGCGGCACAAGGTGGGTACCATCGCCACGCAGAGCAAGACTTGCGGCGGATACCGCTTTGATAGCACCCAATCCATTGCGTTCGATACAGGGCACTTGGACCAATCCCCTGACGGGATCACAGGTCATGCCAAGATGATGTTCAAGCGCGATTTCCGCCGCATTTTCAACCTGTTCAGGTGTGCCGCCCATTACGGCGCATAATCCTGCTGCGGCCATTGCCGCGGCGCTGCCGACTTCGGCTTGACAGCCTGCTTCTGCACCACTGATCGAGGCGTTGAATTTCACCAATCCACCAATCGCCGCTGCAGTCAGCAGAAAATCTTTGATATTCGATTTGCTCGCGCCTGGAACGTGTTCGAGGTAATATTTAATGACGGCGGGTACAACACCCGCTGCACCATTTGTCGGAGCCGTTACAACCTGACCACCTGCCGCATTTTCTTCGTTTACGGCCATTGCGTAAACGCTCATCCAATCATTGATGGTGTGGGGCGCGCTTAGGTTCATTCCGCGTTCTGCCAAAAGCGCATCATAAATGCCCTTGGCGCGACGCTTTACACCCAATCCACCGGGCAGAATACCGTCGGTGGCCAAACCGCGTTCGATACATCCGTCCATAACTGACCATAAGCGTGCCACGCCGTCGGTAAAGTTTTGATGTCCTCTGCGTGAAATTTCATTGGCCTGTTTCATTTGCGCGATCGATTTTCCGGATGCGCGTGCCATATCTAACATTTCTGCGGCGGTCTTAAAGGGAAACGGAACCGGGTCGCCTTCGTCTGTGGCTTTGCCTTGTGCCAATTCTGCTTCGGTCAACACAAAGCCGCCGCCGATTGAATAATAGACTTCGCGCAAAATGACATCGCCCTGCGCATCGGTCGCCATGATCACCATACCATTTGCGTGGCCCGCAAGGGCGGGACCATAGTCAAATTCCAAATCGGTTTTGGGATCAAATTTCAATTCGCCCAAGTCTGGCGGCAGGATCACACCTGTCGCGTGAATAGCTGACAAAATTGTTTCGGCCGCTTCGTGGTCGTAGGTATCAGGCAATATA
>RFZH01000191.1 GCA_009920815.1 Paracoccaceae bacterium | reverse complement strand
TCGATCGCCCCCTGCGTGCCTAAGCCAAGCGCTTTTAGCAAAGTACCGTCCGGGGCAATTACAGTCGATATGCCTGTATTGGCCACTCTTACCACGGAAATTCCGTTTTCGATTGCACGTGCCTTGGCCTGTGCTAGATGCTGGTAAGGTCCTGACCATGTCCCGAACCAAGCATCGTTAGTGATTTGTACAATAACATCTGGACGACTGGATGTGTCACGCACAAGGTCCGGAAAAATTAACTCATAACAAATCAACGGCAACATGGTTTGGCCAGATGGCAAAGACATCAATTCTGGCCCGTCACCCGCCGAGAACGCACCGCCAAACAGATCATAGAAAAACCCCAGACCCAATGGACGCAACAACGGTTCAAAGGGTAGATATTCGCCGAAAGGCACAAGATGCGATTTGTCATAGACGCTGACCTGATCTTGCCCGTGCAATAAAACGAAAGAATTTTTTAACCGATCTTGATCATCAAAACGCAAAGCCCCCAAAACAACAGGCGTCTCGTCGGCAGCCGTGCGGATTTCATCAATCATATCCGGGGCATAATTTAGTAAATTCGTAATTGCAGATTCTGGCCATACGATCAGATCTGGATGTGGTTTTTGTTGCGTGGCAGCAATCAGACGTTCATAAAATATGGGCGCAAAGTTTGGATCCCATTTTTGGGCTTGTGGCGCGTTTGGCTGTACCAAACGGACCGACATCAGGGGGGGCTCTGATTTGGACTGAACGCGCCACACCATCGGCGATGCACTGATCAAAAGACCCAGAATAGCAATACCAATTTCACGACGCGATGTGTAAACAATCGCACGCGCAAAGGCCAAACACACAGCCAACAGCAAAAGCGTTGTGCCATATGGCCCGAGCACAGAGAACCAAGCCCGCAAGGGCGTTTCTATCAAAACGTAAGACGGCATTCCCCAAGGAAAGCCTGTAAATACATGCCCGCGCAACCATTCACCAATGACGAAAAAGGCTAGACCGCCCCACGGCCCAAGCCAAACATAGCCCACGCCTGATAGTGCCCAAAACAACGCCATTCCCGACGCCATCAAACAAAGCGCAAATGGTGCCATCCAACCATGTGCAGCCGCATCCACCAAAAAAGGTTCAACGATCCAAGACAGGGCTAGAATAAAATAACCTGTTCCAAAAACCCAAAAACTAGTGAAAAAATCAAGTAATTTTTTGCCTGTACTGCGCGCAAGCCACAGAAAAAAAAGAATAAATGATGCTATGCTCAGCACCCACAACGACCATGGGGCGTGTCCCAAAGCCGCCCCTAAGCCCAACATAAGCGCGGGCCAGTTACGGCGCAGTGCAGAAATCATTCTGCGGCTCTGGCCACTTCTGGCAGACGCAAACGCACCCGCTTTACACGTCGTGGTTCGGCATCTATTATTTCGAATTCTGCACCCAAGGGATGTAGGACAACCTCGCCCCGGACCGGCACACGGCCCGCCAATACGAAAATCAAGCCACCCAAAGTTTCAATTTCTTCTGTATCAATATCTTCTCCTTGGGTTAGATCCAGCCCAGTTTCACGGGCGAAATCTTCCAAAGGGGCTTTTGCTGCGACAATATACTGACCGGCTTTTTCAAGATGCCAGTATCGGCCTTCGTCAATATCGTGTTCGTCTTCGATTTCACCAACAACTTGTTCAATCAAATCTTCGATCGTAACAAGACCGTCTACGCCACCATATTCATCGATCACCAATGCCATATGGCGGCGTTCTGTTTGCATTTTGGTTAGTAGAACACCCAATTGCATAGAAGGCGGCACGAAAAGCAATGGGCGCAGCATTGCGGTTAAATTAAACGCGGCATCATCCGCGCCAAAGCCATGACGCAGAGCAAAATCCTTAAGATGGACCATGCCAATCGGCGTATCCAAGGTATTGGTATAGACAGGAATCCGAGTGAGACCGCTTTTGCGAAATATCTGAACCAAATCCTCTTTGCTGATTGTATCAGAGACCGCAACGATTTCGGCCTTTGGGATTGCGACATCCTCAACACGCATGCGGCGAAGATTCAAAATGCCCAAGACATTTTCTGCCCGCGTTTTCAAAGTTTCATCAACACTCAACCTGTGCTGGTCCGGGACTGATTGTCCACCAAAAACCCGCGTTATAATCCGCGAAAAAATAGATTTGCCGTTCGGCTGCGCGCTTTGCGCTGCGCTAGAAGGCCCGTCTTTATCGTCCATCAGTCCTATCCAAAAATCACGATCTTGCGATCCTGTCTATATATATGGGTTATCTATACCCAGTTTGCCAAGTATCTGGACTTCGATTCCTTCCATCAACGTGGCATCTTGGTCACGGATATGATCGTATCCCAACAAATGTAATACGGCATGTATGACCAAATGTGTAACATGATCAGCCATTGATTTGTTCGCCGCCTCTGCTTCACGATGACAGGTATCAAAGGCAATGGCAATATCCCCCAGTTCTGCATCCCACTCTGGGTCTAATAGGTCTGGATCATCGCCATCGTCTTGCGCACCACGTTCCTCCGATGGCCAAGACAGAACATTGGTAGGGGTCGATTTGTCCCTGAATTCGCTATTCAATGCTGCTATGCGTGCATCATCACAGGCCAAAAGATCAAAGCCATAGTCATGCGCGTCATATCCCAAATGGCTTAATGTTTCGCGGGCAGCCCGTTCCACCAACACATCAAGGTCAAGTGCCTGCCAACGAGCATCTTCGTAAACTATTTCAATCGTCATAGGTCGCGTTGATTTTCCAAGCGCTTCAGCATGGCTTTACGGCTATCCTCATCATAGACTTCGATGATTGCGGCCACCAACGGGTGTCGCACAACATCTTTGGCGGTGAAATAGTTAAAGCTTATTCCAGAGACCCGCTTTAACAACCGCTCCGCCTCAGTCAATCCTGACACAACGCCCCGTGGTAAATCCACTTGGGTTCGATCCCCCGTGATGACCATGCGCGATCCTTCGCCCAGACGGGTCAAAAACATCTTCATTTGCATCGCAGTTGCGTTTTGTGCTTCGTCCAAAACCACAAAGGCATTGGACAGGGTGCGCCCGCGCATAAAGGCCAAAGGCGCGATTTCAATGCGTTTTTCCTCAATCAGCTTGGCAAGGGTCTTGCCAGGCAAAAAATCATTTAACGCATCATACAGTGGCTGCATGTAAGGGTCGACTTTATCCTTCATGTCGCCCGGCAGATAGCCCAGCTTTTCGCCCGCCTCAACCGCAGGGCGCGACAGGATAATTCGGTCAACATCCCCCGCAATGAATTTGGTCACAGCCACCGCAACCGCAAGATACGTTTTACCAGTGCCCGCTGGACCAATGCCAAACGCCAATTCATTGTTCATGAGCGCATGGACATAGGCTTTTTGTGCGTCAGTACGTGGCTCAACAGATTTTTTTCGGGTTTTGATTTCTACCGCAGCACTTGAAAACATCTCAAGCTGGTCTTCGGCTAATTTTGCAAGCTCTGGGTTTGCACCCATGCGCAATTCGCGATCTACGTCACCGAATTCAACCGTTTTTCCATTCTCAAGACGGTGATACAATGCCTCAATGACTTTGCCAGCCTCAGCGCACGCATCCTCTTGTCCAAAAATTTCAATTTGATTGCCGCGCCTGATAATCTGTACCGCAAGCTGCTGTTCAATTTTGGCCAGATTTTTATCAAATTCGCCACACAGTTCGATCATCAACCGATTGTCGGGGAAATCAAATGTTACCTGTCCTGCGTTCGATGCATCCATTAGATGCGTCATGGTGCCGTGGGCCACGCAAATCTCCTATGCAATGTATATATATGGTGGACGCAGCAAATAAAAAACGCAAGCCCTAGTTTCTTTTGTGATGTTTTTTTTCATGTCGTTACAGATCAAAACCATTGGCCCGGCTCAATTAGGCCCAGGTCCAAAAGTTGCTGCGACGACCACGTAAAGCGCACGGAATTAAACCATTTGAAATCATTAATATGCTCGCGCTGTAAAGGATTATGACGCAGAGCTTTTGCGGTTCGAAATGACACTATCGCTGCGGTGACATTGTTGTGCCACGGGCAAGAATAAGTGTTATATTCTTGATCCGAAAAGGTAAAATCATCCCGCGTGGTAAGGCCTTGTTTCGCACGAAAAATACCGATGCGATCAATGCGCCGTTTATCGGGTGGAACAAATTCTTCAAATCGCCACTTCAATCCACCAAAAAAATCCTGCTGCCTTTCTCTATTCACACGTTCTTTGGCATCCCACCGTGCAAGGGCATAATATCCTGATTTGTCGAGATAAGGATCAAGACGATCCACGCCATTTGGCGATGCGGACAAATCGCCC
>RFZH01000020.1 GCA_009920815.1 Paracoccaceae bacterium | reverse complement strand
TGCGGTGTTTTGATTAAGGTTCAGAACCTTCACAAGCACTTTGGCGGTTTTCATGCCGTTGATGGTGCCTCATTAGAAATCGAACAAGGTTCGATCACGGGGTTGATTGGTCCGAATGGTGCCGGCAAAACGACGCTGTTTAACGTGATTGCTGGTGTGCATGAACCGACCTCGGGTCAGGTTTTGTTGCAAGATCAGGATATTACCGGCCTCCCACCGCATGAATTGTTCCATCGCGGCGTTTTGCGCACGTTCCAGATCGCCCATGAATTTGGGTCCATGACGTGCCGCGAAAACCTGATGATGGTGCCTGCGGATCAGCTGGGGGAAACCTTGTGGAACACATGGTTTGGCCGCAAACGTATCGCCGATCAAGAACGTGCCTTGCGCGCCAAGGCGGACGAAGTGTTGGAATTTCTGACCATTTCGCATTTGGCCGATCACAAAGCGGGGCAGGTGTCCGGCGGGCAAAAGAAATTGCTGGAACTTGGCCGCACGATGATGGTTGACGCCAAGATTGTGTTTTTGGACGAGGTCGGTGCAGGTGTGAACCGCACCTTGTTGAACACCATCGGCGATGCGATCATCCGTCTGAACCAAGAACGCGGATATACATTTGTTGTCATCGAACACGATATGGATTTCATCGGCCGCATTTGTAACCCCGTCATTTGTATGGCCGAGGGTAAAGTGTTGGCCCAAGGCACCTTGGATGAAATCAAAGCAAACGAACAGGTGATCGAAGCCTATTTGGGCACCGGATTGAAAAACAAACAAAAGGATGCGGCATCATGAGCGACCCGTTCCTGATTGGCGATTGCATGACCGGCGGATATGGCAAAGGGCCAGATATCCTGCATGAGTGCACCATCGCCGTGGAAAAAGGCGAAATCGCCGTCATCGTTGGCCCGAACGGGGCTGGTAAATCCACTGCGATGAAGGCGGTCTTTGGCATGTTGGACGTACGCCAAGGTGCCGTGCGTTTGCAAGGCCAAGATATCACAAAATTATCCCCCCAAGACCGCGTGTTAAAGGGGATGGGATTTGTGCCACAAACCCATAATATCTTTACCTCAATGACGGTCGAAGAAAACCTAGAAATGGGCGCGTTCATTCGGACCGATGATTTTCGACCCACGATGGAACAGGTCTATGATCTGTTTCCCATTCTGCGCGACAAACGCAACCAACCGGCGGGCGAATTGTCGGGTGGTCAACGTCAACAGGTGGCCGTGGGCCGCGCCTTGATGACAAAACCATCGGTGTTGATGTTGGATGAACCGACCGCGGGCGTGTCGCCCATCGTGATGGACGAACTTTTTGATCGTATCATCGAAGTTGCCCGCACAGGAATTTCCATTCTGATGGTCGAACAAAATGCCCGTCAGGCGTTGGAAATCGCGGACAAAGGATACGTCCTTGTCCAAGGGCGCAATGCCTTTACCGGCACGGGCCAAGATTTATTGGCCGACGCCGAAGTGCGCAAATCATTCTTGGGGGGCTGATCATGGATTTTCTGAACGCTCTTGTCGTTTTGGCAAACTTTGTTGTGATCCCCGGGATTGCCTATGGCAGCCAGCTGGCGCTAGGCGCGCTTGGGGTGACGTTGGTGTATGGCGTGCTGCGCTTTTCGAACTTTGCCCATGGCGATACCATGGCCTTTGGCACAATGGTGGTCGTCTTGGTCACATGGTGGATGCAAAGCGTTGGCATTACCTTTGGCCCATTGCCAACTGCGCTTTTGGCATTACCTGTCGGGATTGCGGCGACCGCGGTATTGATGGTCGGAACAGACCGGATGGTTTACCGGTTTTACCGCCAGAAAAAGGCGGAACCGGTCGTGTACCTGATTGTGTCGCTTGGTGTGATGTTCATCATGGCGGGGTTGGTGCGCTTTATCATCGGGCCAAATGATCAATCCTTCTCGGACGGGGAACGGTTCATCATCAAGGTGCGCGATTTCAAACAAATGACGGGTTTGGACGAAGGCTTGGCCATCAAAACCACCCAAGGCATCACGGTTGTCACAGCCATTGTTGTGGTCGCGGTGTTGTTTTGGTTTTTGAACAACACACGTACGGGAAAATCGATGCGTGCCTTTTCCGATAACGAAGATTTGGCATTGTTGTCGGGCATCAATCCAGAACGCGTCGTTTTGTATACATGGTTGATTGTGGCGGCACTGGCGACGATTGCGGGCACATTGTACGGGTTGGACAAAAGCTTTAAGCCCTTTGTATATTTCCAATTGTTGCTGCCGATCTTTGCCGCGGCGATTGTGGGCGGCTTGGGCAATCCACTTGGGGCGATTGCGGGCGGTTTTGTCATTGCCTTTTCCGAAGTCACGGTAACCTATGCGTGGAAAAAGGTCATCACCTATGTGGTCCCCGATGCGTGGGCCCCCGAAGGATTGGTGCAACTGTTATCCACCGAATATAAATTCGCCGTCAGCTTTGTGATCTTGGTGATTGTGTTGCTGATCAAACCGACGGGTCTGTTTAAGGGGAAAGCGCTATGAGCGAGACAGGAAAAACATATGCATTGTTTGCGATGGTCGTCGTCTTGATCATCGGAACAGGGGTTGTCCAAAGCTGGAACTCGGCGCTGTTTATCCTAAACATGGGATTGATCAGCGCGATCATGGCGCTGGGTGTCAACCTGCAATGGGGCATCGCGGGATTGCTGAACGTCGGGATCATGGGCTTTGTCGCCTTGGGTGGTTTGGCGACGGTGCTTGTGTCGATGGACCCTGTGCCCGATGCGTGGGACGCGGGTGGTCCACGTCTGTTTTTGGGGCTGGCCTTAGGCGCGGCGTCCATTTTGGCCGTTGTCATGGCCTATGCCAAATTGCCAAAGGGCTGGGCACGGATCATCGGTGTCGCAATCGTTGCGATCATTGGGTTCAATATCACCCGCGGCGTGTTGGACCCCGCGGTTCAGGCGGTCGAGGCGGTGAACCCCGCGTTGACAGGGTATCTGGGCGGGCTTGGGTTGCCAGTGTTGATTGCTTGGCCTGTGGGCGGATTATTCGCCGCCGCCGCCGCGTGGGTGATTGGCAAAACCGCGCTCGGTCTGAGATCAGATTATTTGGCGATTGCGACCTTGGGTATTTCGGAAATCATTATCGCAATTTTGAAAAACGAAGATTGGATGTCGCGTGGCGTCAAAAACGTGATCGGTATTCCACGGCCGTTGCCCTATGAAATCGATTTGCAAGCGGACCCCAGCTTTGTCGAACGCGCGGCGGGATTGGGGTTGGACCCGATGACCGCATCGACGCTGTATGTCAAAATTGGCTATGGCGTATTGTTCGCCATCGTTTTAGGCATTTTGTTGGTTCTGTCGCAATTGGCCTTGAACAGCCCATGGGGCCGCATGATGCGCGCAATTCGCGACAATGAAACAGCGGCGCGTGCGATGGGTAAAAACGTGACAGCGCGTCATTTGCAAGTGTTTGTGTTGGGGTCTGCAATCTGTGGCATAGCGGGTGCGATGATGACGACAATGGACAGCCAGCTGACACCAGGATCGTATCAACCACTGCGCTTTACCTTTTTGATCTGGGTGATGGTGATTGTTGGCGGATCGGGAAATAACCTAGGGTCGATCTTGGGCGGGTTTCTGGTGTGGTTCTTGTGGGTTCAAGTTGAACCCTTGGGTGCGGGGTTGATGAATATCATCACCATGCCAATGGCCGAAGACAGCGCAATTCGCGCCCACCTTTTGGAAGGCGCGGCTTATATGCGGTTACTGACCATGGGTGTGTTTTTGTTGGTCATGCTGCGTTTTAGCCCAAAGGGGTTGATCCCAGAAAAGTAAAGATTTCGAATTGCTTCGCAATCCGACAAACGTGCGGGCCGTTGGCCCGCGCGTTTTTTTTGAGTATTTTTCAAAGATGAAAGCAGATATGGGTTATGTACCCAAAGCGCAGGCCTGTTTTGCCAAGTCTGTGATCGCCGCCCAATCACGCGCATCGATCAGGTTTTGGGGCGCAACCCAGCTGCCGCCCACGCACAGCGTGTTTGAGAGGCCAAGATATGTTGGGGCCGATGCAGGCGTAATGCCGCCTGTGGGGCAAAATTTGACCTGAGGCAAAGGGGCACCGATCGCTTTTAGCGCGGGCGCGCCGCCGTTTGCTTCGGCGGGAAAGAATTTTTGCACCGTATAGCCGCGTTCCATCAATCGCATAACTTCGGAGGAGGTTGCCGCACCAGGCAACAGCGGAAGGTCAGCATCCTCGCAGGCTTGCAAGATCGTATCGGTCGCCCCGGGCGAGACGCCAAATTTCGCGCCCGCTTTGACAGCGGCATCGACATCGGCAGGTGTTAAAAGCGTGCCGGCCCCAACAACGCCGCCGTCGACCGATGCCATTTCGCGAATCACGTCAAGGGCTGCAGGGGTGCGCAATGTGACCTCAAGCGCGGGCAGGCCGCCTGCGACCAACGCTTCGGCCAAGGGGCGGGCGATGGATGCGTCATGGATCACCAAAACGGGGATCACCGGGGCCAATTCGCAAACTTCGCGTGCTTTGATGGATGCGTGTTCTGGTGTCATAATAGGGTCCTTATACCACGACGCCGGCGCCATTCGACGACAGGCCAACATTCTTGCGGAACACGTCGAACAATTCACGACCGATCCCAGAATGAGAGGTCGAAAGATCAATGCTGACGCAGTCACGTGTTTCAAAATCGTCCACCAGCACATTCAATGTGCCATTGGTGGCGTCCAAGCGCACCAGATCACCGTCGCGCAATTTTGCCGGTTCCTAGGTTCCCTGTCAGGTGCTTTAATCCACCTGTCTTTTGGAATGGATCGGATGCAGGGCGCAAAATCTTGTCGTTGAGCGTTTCGTTTGCGCCGTCGACAAAGGTTAATTCGCCATCGATTAATTTGGGTTCACGGCGGTACAAATCCATCCCATCGCCAATGATTGTTTTAACATCGTCATGCAACAAACCTGCATCTAATAGTTGTCCGATCATGTATCCCAGACCACCGGCTGCGTGGAAATGGTTCACATCCGCCAAACCGTTTGGATAAACCTTTGCCATCAAAGGAATAACGGAGGAAAGATCATCAAAATCTTCGAGTTCAAGGATCACACCCGCCGCCCGCGCCATCGCAGGTAAATGCAGCACCAGATTGGTTGAACCGCCTGTCGCCATCAGACCGACCAAACCATTCACAAAGGCTTTGGCATCCAAAATGTCATAGGCAGGGCGGAAATCATTACCCAAATTTGTAATTTGCATCGCGCGTTTTGCGCCATAGGCGGTTAACGCGTCGCGCAGGGGCGTATTTGGATTGACGAATGATGACCCAGGCAAATGCAGACCCATGAATTCCATCAACATCTGGTTAGTGTTTGCAGTGCCATAAAACGTACAGGTGCCGGGTGAATGGTAACTGGCCATTTCGGCGGCCATCAATGCATCACGATCACAAGCGCCAATTGCAAAGTCTTGGCGCACCTTGGCCTTTTCATCGTTTGGGATTCCTGATGGCATCGGACCGGCGGGCAAAAATACGGCAGGGATAAATCCAAAGGTTGCGGCCGCGATAATCAAGCCGGGCACGATTTTATCGCAAACGCCCAAATATACCGCTGCGTCAAACGTATTGTGCGACAGGGCTATGCCCGCGGCTAATGCGATCGTGTCGCGCGAAAACAGCGATAATTCCATGCCAGCTTGGCCTTGGGTAACGCCGTCACACATTGCAGGAACACCACCTGCAACCTGTGCTGTACCGCCGTTTTGGCGCGCAACCTCACGGATCAGGGCAGGATAGGTTTCATAGGGCTGATGCGCAGAGAGCATATCATTAAACGCCGTGACTATGCCAAGATTTGGACCACGCGTCGTTGCCATCGAATTCTTATCCGATCCCATAGCCGCATAGGCATGGGCTTGGTTGCCACAGGTTAAATGTGCCCGTCTTGGCCCATCTGCAACGGCTGCGCGCATTTTTTCCAAATATTGACCCCGCGCTGTTTCAGAACGGTTTATAATTCGTTCGGTCACGCGCATGAGTGTTGGATTGATCGACATCGTTTGCCCTTTGATTTAACCACAGTTTTCACGCTTACCTTGGTATATGTTAGCGCTAACGATCATCAATTAACCCAAAAGAAAATGTCATGCAAGGAATAGTTTGCTTTACTTATGAAATTTGCCATCTTTCCAAAATCGAAATTAGGACGTAAGGCAAACCTATGACACAGACACACACATACCCCGTCGTTCGCTTGCGCCCCACAGCCGCTGCAAAAGCCATCCGCCATGGGTTTCCATGGGTTTACGATAATGAAATGGTCTTAGACCGACGAACCAAAAAACTTGATCCTGGCGCGATTGCGATCCTAGAAGATGCCGAACGCGCGCCAATTGCATTGGTAACCGTCAATCCGAATTCCAAGATTTTCGCCCGTGTTTTGGATCGCGAGATAACTGCAAACATTGACCAAAGCTGGATGGAGCGCCGCTTGCAAACTGCGCTGTCGCTACGGATGCGTTTGTTTGATGCTCCGTTCTATCGCTTGGTCCATGCCGAGGCCGATGGGTTTCCGGGTGTTATCGTCGATCGATTTGATGATGTTGTTGTTGTGCAACCCAATGCCGCTTGGGCAGATGCCATGATCAATGAATTGGTGGCTGCAATTATTGCTGTTACGGGTGTTAAAACGGTCATCAAAAACGCATCTGGGCGCGCACGCGCGCTTGAGGGGTTGGATGATGAAACCGTAGTGATGGCGGGACAAATGCCCGATGTTGCAATCCCTGTGCCCATGAATGGTGCCATCTATATGGCTGATGTTGCGGGTGGTCAAAAAACGGGTTTGTTTTTTGATCAACGCCCCAATCATGAGATGGCCGCACGTGTATCAAAAAATGCGCGGGTTCTGGATGTATTTTCCCATGTTGGTGGCTTTTCCCTGGCCGCGCTTGCCGCAGGCGCATCTTCGGCACTTGCGGTTGATGGATCGCAAGCGGCGCTTGATTTGGCCGAACGCGGCGCGGCTGCGATGTCTGCATCAGACCGGTTTTCAACGCGCAAGGGGGATGCTTTTGATGTTTTAAGCGCACTGGCCGAAGAGGGCGCGCAATTCGATGTCGTCGTCTGCGATCCTCCTGCCTTTGCATCTTCAAAATCTGCACTCGATGCAGGTTTGCGTGCCTATGAACGCGTCGCGCGCCTCGCAGCTCTCTTGGTGGCTGAGGGCGGCATTTTGGTTTTATGTTCCTGTTCGCATGCTGCGGATTTGACTAAATTCCGCACCGCTTGTGTAAGGGGCATTGGTCGGGCAGGTCGCCAAGCTGCGCTGTTTCACACTGGATTTGCGGGACCGGATCATCCGCTGCATCCGCAACTCGCTGAAAGTGGTTATTTGAAATCATTGTTTTTCCGCTTATGAAATTGCTCTTTGACACTTGCGTGTTGTACCCCACCGTGATGCGAACAGCGTTGATGGGGGCGTGCCGTGTGATGGGTTGGACACCGCTTTGGTCTGATCGGATATTAGAGGAATGGGCGCACTCCGCTAGAAAACTTGGCCCCCTCGGCGAGGCGCAGGCACGTGCCGAAATTGCACTTTTGCGCACGCAATGGCCAAAGTCATGTGTCACTTATTCGCAAGGCCTAGAAGCACGTTTATACTTGCCTGACGCTGCCGATCGCCATGTTTTGGCAGCCGCGATAGCAGGAAACGCAGATAAAATTGTCACCTTGAACAATAAGGATTTCCCGAAACAAACGCTCTGGGACGAAGGTGTCGATCGTATTGACCCAGATCGTTTGATGTTTGATGCAACACAAACCCATCCAACCGCGATGCGTCAAATTGCAGAGCACATTGTTGCAGACGCCCAAAACATGTCAGATGCAGAATGGACAAAACGCGCCCTGTTTAAAAAGGCGCGTCTTCCCAAATTTGCAAAAGCTATCTCTGATTGAAACGGCGACGACCCGAGGCAGGAAGGTTATCGAAAATGAAATCATCATTTTCTGTCTAAAAATATCCTCGCCGAAGGCACGCGCAAAGCGCGAAAATTAGGCGCGCCCCAGAGGGGCGCACACTGTAATTACCCGCGTAGAATTGAACGCCCAGCATAGATCGCTGTTTCGCCCAATTGCTCTTCGATGCGGATCAATTGGTTATATTTCGCCAACCGATCTGAACGTGCCAAAGATCCTGTCTTGATCTGTCCGCAATTGGTTGCAACTGCCAAATCTGCAATTGTTGCATCCTCTGTTTCACCAGAACGGTGTGACATCACGTTCGTATAACGGGCACGATGCGCGATTTCTACGGCACGCAGTGTTTCTGACAAAGATCCGATTTGGTTTACTTTGACCAACATCGAATTTGCACATCCTTGCGCTATGCCATCTGATAAACGAACGGGGTTAGTTACGAACAAATCGTCACCGACCAATTGAACACGATCGCCCAAGGCGTCGGTTAAGGCTTTCCATCCGTCCCAATCATCTTCGGCCATGCCGTCTTCGATTGAAATGATCGGGTAATCATTCACCAAGGCTTCGAGATAGGCGACGTTTTCCGCCGACGTCAGCGATTTACCTTCGCCTTTCAGTTCATACTTCCCATCACGGTAATATTCTGTCGACGCACAATCCAAGGCCAAATAAATATCTTCGCCTGGAACATAGCCCGCTTTTTCGATCGATTTCAGGATGAAATCCAGCGCGTCGCGGGTGGACGACAGGTTGGGGGCAAAGCCACCTTCGTCTCCGATCCCAGTTGATAAACCGGCGGCAGAAAGTTCTTTTTTCAACGTATGAAAGACTTCTGACCCCATGCGCACCGCGTCGCGGATATTTTCCGCAGACACAGGCATGATCATGAATTCTTGAATATCGATCGGATTGTCCGCATGTTCGCCACCGTTGATGATGTTCATCATAGGCACAGGTAAAACCCGCGCCGAGGTTCCGCCAATATATCGGTAAAGCGGTTGTCCGGTAAACTCTGCCGCTGCTTTTGCCACGGCCATAGAAACCCCCAAAATCGCGTTTGCGCCGAGGCGTCCTTTGTTCGGTGTGCCATCTAATTCGATCATTGCGGCGTCGATTGCTTCTTGTTCGGTGGCGTCAAACCCGACCAAAGCGTCAGCGATTTCACCATTTACAGCTGCGACCGCTTCCAATACGCCTTTTCCCATATAACGTGATGTGTCACCGTCACGTTTTTCTACGGCCTCATGCGCACCTGTCGAAGCACCTGATGGCACAGCTGCCCGACCTAATGTGCCGTCTTCCAAGGTAACGTCGACTTCGACGGTTGGGTTGCCGCGGCTGTCCAGAATTTCGCGGGCGTGAATGTCAATTATGATGCTCATCTTAGGTGACCTTTAAAGGTTGAAATGAAATGTCAGGCGCCACTTATCATGGGGTTCGGTAAAAGAAAACAATTTTGTTACCGCTAACAGTTATGTTTGCGCAATCTGTTTGCGTAAACATGCTTTAAACGGATTTCGCACCCAGTTTGTTTTCACGCCAAAACGTGTAGAGCCCCGAGCCAATGACCAAAATGATCCCAAACACTGTAATTTGGTCAAGTCGTTCGCCCAAAAACGTCATTGCTAAAATCAAAGCAAAAACCAATCTTGAATACCGAAACGGTGCCACAACCGAGGCGTCCCCGATGCGTGTCGAAATCACGATGCAAAAATAAGCCGACGTCGCAAAGAGAATTGCAAATCCGAACCACAATATTTGCTTTGTATTTAATGGCACCAATGTGGTGTCTATCCCCAAGCTGATGATCCCCGCGGCGCCAAAAGCCAAGAACGCATAGATTGAGAGGGTAAGAGAGGGCAAATCAGATTTCATGCGCCGCGTTGCCAAGTCCCTGATTGTCAGTGACGCAACCATAAATAGGGCCAATATCGCGCCGATTTCAAATCCATCGGCACTTGGTCGAATGATTATCATGACGCCGATGAACCCTACGAAAATTGCGCTCCATCGCCGCAAGCCAACCTTTTCCTTTAGAATCAGTGCCGCACCCGCGGTCACAGCCAATGGAATGGCTTGGATAATGGAACTGAGGACAGTCAGAGGCAGCAAGACCAAGGACCAAACGAAAAATATAGATCCTATCAAATCGGCCAAAGTGCGGATAACGACATGTCTGTTCCAGATTTTTGACGAATAAATCGGCGCCCCAGAGGCAAGCGCGGCAATCACCATTACAATTGCGCCACCAAAGCCTGTGATCATCATGATCTGCGCCGCGGGCACATCCGCAGATAGAAATTTAAGAAAGACGTCTTCTATTGCAAATCCCGCCATTGAAACGACCATCAAAATGATGCCACGGATATTTGCGCTTTGCATGATTGGAACCCAATAATAAACTTACCTTGCCGATATGACCTGCGCCGCTGGCGGGGTCAATTGATCAATTGTCTTTGCAGCGATAATTTATACCCATCCCGTGCATGCACTATCACCATAGCAATCCCCAATCCGAGAGATCCAATAGAATTGAGGCAACAATGATAGTTGTTTCGGTATGGAAATCCCACTTGCATAAAGCCCGCCAGTCAAATCAATCAAATTTGTGATGGTTTGCGTAAATACACAGACCGCTCAAGGCCTTGATGGTAAATCAGTATAAACATAAAAATAAGAGCGTTGGCCTTGACTGTGGGTGGGCTTTCCTATCGAGTGGCGCTTATGATGACACGGACTTCTATCGATAAAAATGGCGCTGCTATCCTCGTTGGGTTTTCATTGCTTTTGGCCTTCAACCAAGTGGTCATCAAGGTGACCAATTCAGGTATTCAACCCGTATTCCAAGCCGGCCTAAGATCTGCCTTGGCGATTTTTCCATTGATCCTTTGGATGTGGTGGAAGCAGATCCCGATCTTGCCTCAAGCCCGTAATTTTTGGCCCAGCTTATTGGTGGGTGCTTTGTTCGCGGGTGAATTTGTGTGTTTGTACTCTGCGCTAGATCTCACAACCGTGGGACGGGTCAGCATATTGTTTTATTCTATGCCAATTTGGTTGGCAATTGCGGCGCATTTTCTTTTGCCAGGTGAAACCCTAAGCGGTCGCCGTGCCTTGGGATTGGTCTTGGCCATTGCGGGTGTTGCCTGGGCAGTTTTTGATCGTGATCCCGCGCGGACCCCATCGATTGCGGGGGATTTCTTGGCGCTTGGTGCCGCTATGGGGTGGGGTGCGATCGCCTTGACGGTGCGATTGTCACGCCTTTCGCGTGAGGCACCAGAAACACAGCTGTTGGCACAATTGGTCATTTCGGCACCGATCCTTTTATTGGTAGGATTGGGGAGTGATGCACCGCTGCGCGATGTGAACACTGTGTCGATCATAGGTTTGATTTTTCAAGTTTTGGCAATCGCGTTTTTCGGTTTTTTGCTTTGGTTCAAATTGGTTGCGAAATACTCGGCGTCGGGCGTTGCCTCGTTCAGTTTTTTATCCCCCGTATTTAGCGTCATTTTGGGCGCGCTTTTATTGGGGGAAACATTGCATTTTGAAATCATGACGGCACTGGGTTTGGTGGCGATTGGATTGGTTTTTATCAACAAAAAGGCCTAGAACATGGAATTTTGGTTTGCACGCCACGGACAAACGGAATGGAACGCAGAACGACGTTTCCAAGGGCGGTTAAATAGCCCACTTACCGAATTGGGTCGTCAACAAGCCATGGATCAGGGGGAAAACTTGCGGCGTAATGTGCCAAATTTATACGAGACTGATCTGGTCATCAGTCCGTTGGGGCGCGTTATCGAGACCGTTGAAATTGCGCTGCCTGGGATGGCCTATCGAATTGACGATGATTTGATGGAGCACGATGTCGGCCCGATTAGCGGGCTAAGTTTGGCTGAGCGTGTTGCCATAGATCCAAGGTTTGGCAGCGAAAACTCGGATGACGTTTTGGCGGCCTATTATTCAATAAAAGGCGGAGAATCCTATCCAAAATTCAGTCAGCGTATCAAACGCGCCATGGCACGGGTTCAACGGCCGACCATCATTTTCGCCCATGGCATCGTCGGGTTTGAAGTGCGCGCGAATGCGTTGGGCTTGATTGGTAAAACGCGTCGCTCGCTGCGCGGAGGGCAGGGTGTGGTTTATCACATTAAGGACGGAGTGGAGCGGCGGTTAGAGCTGAAACCATCTTAGGGGCTTTGCCCCCTTGGGCCATTGGCCCAATTCCCCCAGGATATTTGTCGACAGAAAATGAACAGGAGAATAGAGGCAATTTGTCGCCGTGAGAGATGTTCAACACTTTTTGAATAGTCGCCGAGAGAATTACCGATTATAACACCGATATGATTACAGAATTTGGACATTTTGCGTTAATCCTTGCCTTTTTGGTGGCCTGCGTTCAGGCGGTCGCCCCTTTGGTCGGTGCGCACACAAATAGATACGGTTTGATGGCGCTTGCTGCCCCGGCGGCCACGGCACAGGTCACTTTATTGGCCGCATCATTTGCGGCATTGACCTATGCGTTTGTAACGTCAGATTTTACAGTGCGGTTGGTGGTCTTAAACTCGCATTCACTGAAACCGATGCTTTATAAAATCTCGGGTGTTTGGGGCAACCACGAAGGATCCATGCTTTTGTGGGTTTTGATCTTGGCCCTATTCGGTGCATTTGCTGCGTGGTTTGGAAATAACCTGCCTCAGAAATTAAAGGCTCGTGTGCTGGCCGTTCAAGGGTTGTTGGGTGTCGCGTTTTTGGCGTTTATCCTGTTTACCTCTAACCCGTTTTTACGGATGGAAATCCCGCCGTTTGATGGTCAGGATCTGAACCCGCTTTTGCAAGACCCCGGTTTGGCATTTCATCCGCCGTTTCTATACTTGGGCTATGTAGGGCTTTCGATGTCATTTTCTTTCGCAGTCGCTGCGTTGATTGAGGGGCGCATTGATGCTGCTTGGGCGCGCTGGGTGCGACCATGGACATTGGCAGCGTGGATGTTTTTGACCATTGGAATTGCGCTTGGATCGTGGTGGGCCTATTACGAACTGGGTTGGGGCGGATTCTGGTTTTGGGATCCTGTTGAAAACGCGTCTTTTATGCCGTGGTTGTTTGCTGCGGCGCTGCTTCATTCTGCAATCGTGGTTGAAAAGCGGGAAAGTTTGAAAAGCTGGACGATCTTATTGGCTATTCTGGCGTTTGGGTATTCCTTGTTGGGAACGTTTATCGTGCGCTCTGGGGTTATTACGTCGGTTCACGCCTTTGCAAATGATCCAGAGCGTGGCGTGTTTATCCTAGCGATTTTTGTCTTATTTGTCGGGGGGGCGTTAACGCTATTTGCTGCCCGCGCCACCGCAATGGAAGCACGGGGCGTTTTTTCATTTGTTAGTCGAGAAAGCGCATTGGTTGCGAATAATATTCTATTGGCTGTTTCGTCCTTTGTTGTGTTTATCGGAACGATTTGGCCATTGATTGCTGAGTTGTTTTTTAACCGGAAATTGTCTGTTGGCGAGCCGTTTTTCAACGCAGCCTTTACGCCGTTCATGATTGTTCTTGGGTTATTGTTGCCGATTGGTGCAATGATCCCATGGAAACGTGGGCAGATTTTCCTGACGATTGCAAAGTTGAAATGGGCGTTTGTGCTTGCTGTTGCTTTGGCAGGTTTGGTTTGGACAATGCAAACAGGTAAGTCTTTACAAGGTCCAATCGGACTTTTCTTGGGGGCTTGGTTGGTTTTTGGCGCACTTGTCGATTTGGTATCACGACTGGGGCGCACGCGCGATTTTAGCCGTCTGCTGCGTCTGCCGCGCGCGGATTGGGGTAAGTTTTTTGCACACTCCGGTTTGGGTATCACCATGTTCGGCGTTGCAGGATTAATGGCATGGGATCAAGAAGATATCCGCGTTGTTCCTATCGGCGGATCATGGGATATGGCGCCTTATTCCTTTACCTTGGACGCCGTGGAAAATGTTCGTGGCCCGAATTATTTGTCAACCATGGCAACGGTAAGTATTAACAAGGATGGTGAACCTTATGCCACCGTCTATCCCGAAAAACGTAATTATCCGGTTGCAAAAATGCCAACGACCGAGGCCGCGATTGATTATCATCCAATGGTCGACCTGTACGTCGTTATTGGCGATAGGCAAGATGATGGTGGATGGGCCGTGCGTACCTACATAAAGCCGCTTGCCAATTGGATTTGGGCTGGCGCCATCATCATGGGGATTGGCGGATTAATCAGTCTGACCGATCGTCGTTACAGATTGGCCGCCGGTGCGCGAAAAAACGCAGTACCACAAGGAACCCCTGCGGAATGAGATTTGTTTTTGCCGTCATCGGTATGATTTGCCTGTCATCGACCCTTTGGGCCGTGCAACCTGATGAAATTTTGGCTGATTCCGCGCTTGAGGCCCGAGCGCGTGAGATTTCAAAAGATCTTCGTTGTTTGGTCTGTCAAAACGAAAGCATCGATGATAGCAATGCAAGCCTTGCACGGGATCTGCGATTATTGGTACGCGAGCGCTTGGTCGAAGGCGACAGCAATGATGAGGTTAAGGCATTCATCGTCGCACGCTATGGTGAATTTGCGCTTTTGAAACCAACGAAAACAGGTGCGAATGCTGTGTTGTGGTGGTCTGGGCCGTTCTTGGCGATCATCGCGGTGTTTACCGCGGGCCTTTACATCCGACGACGATCTAAATCATTCGAACCTCCGGTAGACGCGCTTAGCGATGCCGAAAAAGAACGGTTGAACGATATTTTATCGAAAGACTGACGTTGTGTCGCCATTGAACTTGGTGGCGCAACGTATAATCATTGCGGCCAAAGACAAGGATTTGGCCCATGCAGTATGATACCATCAACGTTACATTAGAAAACAACATCGCGATCATTACACTGAACCGCCCGGATGTGATGAATGCGCTCAACGCTCAGATGCGGGCGGAATTGACCAATGCCCTGCACGAAATGGGCAAAAAAGCACGTGTGATTGTGCTGACGGGGGCTGGGCGGTCCTTTTGTTCGGGGCAGGATCTGGGTGATCGAACCGCGATTTCTAAGATTGATCTAGAGCGTACTTTACGGGACGAATATGAACCAATGCTGCACGCGATCGTCAATTGCCCCGTGCCGACAATAACGGCATTGAATGGCGTCGCCGCGGGTGCAGGTGCAAATCTGGCATTGGCAGCCGACGTCGTTATTGCGGCCAAGAGCGCGTATTTTATGCAAGCTTTCACCAAAATTGGCCTAATCCCAGATGCGGGCGGAACCTATATTTTGCCACGCGCAATGGGTATGGCCAAAGCCATGGGCGCAGCGCTATTCGCAGATAAGATCACAGCCGAACAAGCGGATAACTGGGGGCTCATTTGGGAGGCCGTCGAAGACGCTGCATTTTCTGATCATTGGATGGCACGTGCCGCGCATTTGGCAAATGGACCAACGGTTGCCTATTCAAATATTAAGACTGCGTTCCGCGAAACTTGGAAAAACACCTTGTCCCAGCAGCTAGAGGCAGAGGCCCGTTTGCAAAAAGATTGCGGCAATACCCGCGATTTTCAAGAGGGTGTATTGGCCTTTATGGAAAAACGCCCTGCGATTTTCGAAGGGCGTTGATCTGATTGTTCAACAAAAAACGCGCCAGAAATCTGGCGCGGTTTTTTTATCTGTTTTCGATATCAACATAATCGCGTGATGTTTCGCCCAGATACAATTGGCGTGGCCGGCCAATTTTCATCTGTGGATCTGCAATCATTTCTTTCCACTGTGAAATCCACCCAACGGTGCGCGACAACGCAAAGATTGGTGTGAACATAGATGTTGGGAACCCGATTGCCTCAAGAATGATGCCTGAATAGAAATCAACATTCGGGAACAGCTTTTTCTCGATGAAATATGGGTCATTCAACGCAACATGTTCCAGTTCTTTTGCAACCTGTAACAATGGGTTGTCATCAACGCCCAACAATTCCAAAACTTCGTCAGCCGATTGTTTCAATACCTTGGCGCGTGGATCTGTGTTTTTGTAGACACGATGTCCAAAACCCATCAGGCGGAACGGATCATTTTTATCTTTTGCCCGCGCGATGAATTCAGGAATGCGATCAACTGTTCCAATTTCACGCAACATTTCTAGGCAAGCTTGGTTTGCCCCACCATGCGCAGGACCCCACAAACAGGCGATACCGGCCGCAATACAGGCAAACGGATTTGCACCAGAGGACGAAGCCAAACGAACTGTCGATGTTGACGCGTTTTGTTCATGGTCTGCGTGCAGGATGAAAATCCGATCCATCGCACGCGCCACGATTGGATTTACATTATATTCTTCTGCAGGAACCGAAAAACACATATGCAAAAAGTTTGCTGCGTAATCCAGATCATTGCGAGGATAAACAAAGGGTTGGCCAATGGAATACTTGTAAGCCATTGCCGCAATTGTAGGTAGCTTTGCAATCAAACGGATCGCCGCAACTTCGCGGTGCCATGCATCATTAACGTCTGTACTGTCGTGATAAAAGGCGGACATCGCACCGACAACACCGACCATAGTGGCCATTGGGTGACTGTCACGACGGAACCCACGAAAGAAATAATGCATTTGTTCGTGAACCATCGTGTGACGGGTCACTGTGATTTCGAATTTCTCAAGCTCTGCAGCGGTGGGTAGATATCCGTAAAGCAGCAAAAAACATACTTCAAGATAGTGGGATTTGCCCGCTAACTGGTCGATTGGATATCCACGGTGCAACAATTCGCCTTTGCCCCCGTCGATATAGGTAATTGTGCTGTCACAGCTGGCAGTCGACGTAAACCCTGGGTCATAGGTGAACACACCTGCGTCAGCATAAAGTTTACGAATATCAATGACATCTGGGCCAGCGGTCGGTGAATAGATCGGCAACTCATAGGTTGTTCCATCAATATTCAACGTCGCCTTTTTGGTCGATTCGGCCATTTTTTTCCCTTTCTCAAATATGTCTGAAGCCAGACACAGGTTACGGCAACATGATAGCTAACGTCGTGCGTGCGCCCGACTTTAGTCTTTGCACTTTTCTGCCGCGTCGGTCAGTCGCGCGATTGTTTCTTCGCGTCCCAGAACCAACATCATATCAAATACACTTGGTGTAACCGCACGGCCTGCAAGTGCGGCGCGTAATGGTCCAGCCAATTTCCCAAAATTAACGCCCAGAGATTCGGCAACCCGATTTCCAAGAGCTTCAAGTTCGTCTCGCGACCAAGTAACATTTTGCAGCTGCGGCGTCAATGTTTCCAGTATACCGTGGGATACAGAATTTAGATTTTCTGCGGCTTTTTCATCAATGTCTAGCGGACGACTGGTTAAAATAAAGTGTCCTTTTTCAAGGAGTTCTCCAAATGTCTTTGCACGATCTTTCAAACAATACATCGCGCGCAAAAGTCCATCTGATTGGACACCATCATAGGTGGGTTGATTGTTTTTCAATAGAAATTCGTTGATTTCACGCAGCAGCGCAGCATCCTGTGCCACGGCGATATGTTGTCCTGAGAGGTTTTGCAGTTTTTTGAAATCAAACCGGGCAGCAGATTTCCCTATGCCGCCTAGATCAAACCATTCTTTGGCTTGGTCATCGGTGAAAAATTCATCGTCGCCATGTGACCAACCAAGACGAGCAAGATAATTCCTCATCGCTGCCGCCGGGTATCCCATTGCTTGGTAATCCTCGACAGACGTGGCCCCGTGACGTTTGGATAATTTTTTACCGTCTTCGCCATGGATAAGTGGAATATGTGCGTAAACAGGCAGGGGCCAGCCCATTGCCGTATAAATCATCATTTGGCGCGCGGCGTTGTTCAAATGATCATCCCCACGGATAACATGGGTCACCCCCATGTCATGATCGTCAACAACAACTGCCAACATATAAACGGGCGTGCCATCAGAGCGCAACAAAACCATATCATCCAATTGGTCATTGCGTATTGTTACATCGCCTTGGACTTGATCTTTGATCACCGTGACCCCGTCAATTGGGGATTTAATGCGCACCACAAAAGGCGCGTCAGGATGTGACGCTGGATCGGCATCGCGCCACGGGCTTTGGAACAGTGTGGATTTGCCCTCAGCTCGCGCAGCATCACGAAATGCTTGGATTTCATCTTGTGTGGAAAAACATTTATAGGCTTTGCCGCTTGCCAGTAATTGATGTGCAACCTCGGCGTGTCGGTCAGCATTTTCAAATTGGCTCACCGGATCACCGTCAAAATCAAGCCCCAACCATTGCATTCCGCGCAGGATGGCATCTGTGGCTTCAGGCGTTGATCGTTCGCGATCGGTGTCTTCGATACGCATCAGGAATTTGCCGCCGCGACCGCGTGCATAAAGCCAATTGAACAGCGCGGTGCGTGCAGTCCCGATGTGCATATATCCTGTGGGCGATGGGGCGATGCGTGTAACGACCTGCGACATGTGCGGTAACCTTTTGGTAAGTGTTTCAGTTCTATCTTTGCCCCTGTCTAGCGAGTGTCACAAACAAGGACAAGCATGCACAAGGGCTTGCGACCTATAATCCACGAAATCGCCGCCCAAAGATCGGAGCTTTTCCATTGGGCGCCCGTATTTATTGGGCTCGGCATTGCCGTGACGTTTCATTTTGGCTGGATAATTGGCGTCTTAATTGTGTGTGTCTCTCTGGGCCTGTTCTTTTTGTATGTCGCGGTCATCAGACTATCGGATAGCCCATTTTTGCCACCCTTGATTATGGCATTTTGTATCGCCCTTGGGGCAATCGCAGCCGTTACTCGTACATATACCAGTTGGGGGCCGTCGTTAAGTTACCCATATTCAGGCTTGGCCGTTGGCCGAGTTGTTTTGGTCGACCGTTCCGCCGGCGATAATATGCGATTGACCTTGGAAAATGTCACATTGGGACCTATTCCAATTGAAAAAACACCGCACCGCATTCGCGTTTCATTTGCCGCCGATCAGGGATTTGACCGGCCGCGCGTTGGCGACACGATCGCCGCCAAGGTTTACATCTCGGCCCCACGGGGGCCCGCTGAACCCGGGGGATTTGATTTCCGTCGGCACGCATATTTCCTAGGGCTCGGCGCAGTCGGGTATGGGCGCCATGGGTTTGAAATTCGCGAAACGGCCAAGGCGGGGCAGTGGTCGCATGTTTTTCCCAGCATGCAGTTCTGGGTGTCTCAACTTATCGAGAATACTTTACCCACTGACACACAAGGTGTTGCACGCGCAATTATTGCAGGTGATCGCTATGGTGTGACACAAGAAACGGCCGAACAGTTACGGCGATCGAATTTGGCACATTTATTGGCAATATCGGGCTTACACATGGGATTGCTGACCACACTGGTGTTTTTTGGTTTGCGCCTTGTGTTTGTGGTGATGCCGTTGGCACCAATCGCTCTGCGGGCCAAGGCATTTGCTGCGCTGGGGGCGATCTGTGCCGGTGCTATATATTTGGGTATTTCTGGGGGCAATGTTGCGACGCAGCGCGCTTTTGTGATGATTGCCGCTTTTTACAGCGCGGCCATCCTTAATCGCCAGATCATCAGTTTTCGCGCGCTTGCCATGGCGGCGATGGTGATATTGATGTTCCGGCCAGAAGCGCTGTATTCCCCTGGGTTTCAAATGTCATTCGCGGCAACCTTGGCACTGGTGTTTGTGTTTCAAAGCGTGGTCATTCCGCGCACTCATGGTCGCGTTTTCGGATCAGTTATCGGGGCTTTTTTGTCATCCTTCGTTGCGGGCCTCGCAACGGCGCCGATTGCAGCGATACATTTCAATCAAATCAGTCATGTTGGCCTGGTCGCAAATGTCTTGGCTGTTCCTGTCATGTCTGCCGTCGTCGCCCCGGCGGCAATTATTGGGTTAGTTTTGGCACCATTTGGTGCTGAATGGGGTGGGTTTTGGGCGGTGGATCATGGATTGCGCTGGATACTTTACGTTGCCAAAGTTGCCGCCTCTTTTGATTTCGCTGTCTCTTACACCGTCACGCCGCTTTGGTGGGGGGTGGGGTGCCTTGTGTTTGGCGCGCTTTTGATTGCACTGTGGCGCGGCCCCTTTGGTCGGTGCTTTGGAGTTGGTCTGTTGTGTGTATCGCTTGCGTCTTGGTTTCTGGCGGATCGACCTGATGTTTTGATCTCTGATAGAGCGCGCTTGGTGGGGGTTTTAACACCAAAGGGGCGCGCTATTTCAAAACCGAAAGGCGACAGATTTACAGCTGAAATCTGGATGGAAAACGACGGCATCCGGCACAGCCAAGCACAGGCATATCAGCTGTGGCAGGATCACATTAGCGGGGTAATACATATCTGGTCAAAGCGTGATGCGGGGAAAACAGTATCGTGCACAGCAAACCAGATTATCGTTGCGGCTGTTGATATCCATGCCAACGGTCCATGTCAGGTGTTCGACGCCGAATTTCTTACCTCTGCGGGTTCTACCGCAATGTGGCGTGATCCCAACGGATCCATAAGAAAAATAGTAACGTCAAACACGGCTGTTCCACGCTACATGTGGCGTGATACACAACCACCGTTTCGGTGGCTTGCGCCTGTTTTCTTTGATCAATAGGTTCGGATAAGACCGACCAAACGGCCTTGGACCTTGACTTGGTCTTGGCGTAACATGCGCGTTTCATAGGCGGGGTTCGCCGCCTCGAGCGCGATCATGTTTCCGCGGTGGAAAAACCGTTTCAACGTTGCTTCGCTATCTTCGACCAAGGCAACAACGATATCACCGTTTGTAGCGGTTTTGGTTTCACGGATTACAACAACATCACCGTCATTGATACCCGCTTCGATCATCGAGTCGCCCTTGACCTCAAGTGCGTAATGTTCACCGCCTTGGCGCAACATTTGCCCTGGCACGGCGACATTATGGGACACATGGCTGATTGCCTCAATTGGGACACCCGCGGCAATGCGGCCCATAACTGGAACTTCCATCGC
>RFZH01000190.1 GCA_009920815.1 Paracoccaceae bacterium | reverse complement strand
ATGCCAAACTGATTTCAGACACCAAGGCAGCGTACGGCGTTGTGGACAAACCCTTTGACGTTCCTGCAGACGTTCAAAAACAGTGGGCTGCAATCGGCGCACGCGGTGCCGAAGCGCGCACGGAGTGGGAAGCACGTTTTGCAACACTGTCCACAAACAAACAAAATGAATTCAACCGTGCCTACGCGTTTGAAGCGCCAAAGAAATTGGCATCTGTCATTCGTAAATTCAAAAAGGAAATGTCCGAGACCGCACCAAAGCATGCAACACGGAAATCTTCAGAATTGGCATTGAATGTCATTAACCCTGTGATGACCGAAACCGTCGGCGGTTCGGCGGATTTGTCAGGTTCAAACAACACGAAATCAAAAGACATGACCGTGTTTGATACCGACAACCGTGGGGGTCGTTACATTCACTGGGGTATTCGTGAACACGGGATGGCAGCAGCCATGAACGGCATGGCATTGCACGGCGGTATGCGTCCATATGGCGGTACTTTCATGTGCTTTACCGACTATGCACGCCCTTCTATGCGCTTGGCCGCATTGATGAAAATGCCAACCGTTTTCGTGATGACACACGATTCAATCGGCTTGGGCGAAGATGGCCCAACACACCAACCTGTGGAACATCTGGCGATCAGCCGCGCGACACCAAACACCTATGTGTTCCGCCCCGCTGATACCGTTGAAACAGCCGAAGCATGGGAAATTGCCTTAACCGCGAAAGAAACACCATCGGTTCTGGCGCTATCGCGCCAAAACCTACCGACAGTGCGCACCGAACACAAAGGTGCCAACCTTTCTGAAAAAGGTGCTTACGTGTTGGCGGACGCCGAAGGCCAGCGTCAAGTTATTCTGATCGCAACCGGCTCAGAGGTGCACATCGCGATGGAAGCGCGCGAAAAGCTGCAAGCGCAAGGCATTGGCACACGTGTTGTTTCCATGCCCTGCATGGAGCTGTTCGCCGCACAAGACGATCTATATCGCAAACGCGTTTTGCCGGGTGGTAACATCGTTCGCGTTGGGGTCGAAGCAGGCGTACGTCAAGGCTGGGATCAATGGTTGTTGGGCGAACGTGCCCGCGCAGGCAAAACAGGTTTTGTCGGAATGGACCGTTTCGGTGCATCCGCGCCTGCAGAGCAATTGTTCGAAAAATTTGGCATCACGGCAGATGGCATCATCGCCAAAGTAAAAGAGCTGATGTAAACTTTGCGACATTGAACACCGACAACCCCGCCTTTGGGCGGGGTTTTCTTTTCCCTACCGTCATCAATGACATGAGTCGTTTCATTTAATCCTGCCTCCTTACCTAGGGTCAGGGGAAAATTGTTGGCGCTAACGTTTGCGCAAACATGGGATTTTAACGCTAACATATTGGCAAACAAAGGCTTTTATTGTTTCCGCAACGCGGCATTTAAGTTATAGCACAGTCAATCACCAACGCAGGAGAGTGGGATGACTGTCACCATCGGGATCAACGGATTTGGACGCATTGGGCGCTGTACTTTGGCGCATATCGCGGAAAGTTCACGCAATGACGTTCAAGTTGTTAAAATCAACGCAACAGGCCCGATTGAAACCAATGCGCACCTTTTGAAATATGATAGCGTCCATGGCCGATTTGGTGGCAACGTTGTGGTAAACGGCGATACCATGGATTTGGGCCGCGGTCCGATGCAAGTATTTTCAACCTATAATCCAGAAGAGCTAGATTGGTCAGGCTGTGACGTCGTTTTGGAATGCACCGGCAAATTCAATGACGGCAACAAGGCAGACGTACACATTCGCCAAGGCGCAAAATCCGTACTGATTTCGGCCCCTGCGAAAAATGTGCAAAAGACAATCGTTTATGGCGTAAACCACCGTGATCTTTTGCCAGGTCACACGATGATTTCAAATGGATCATGTACAACAAATGGCTTGGCACCCTTGGCAAAGGTTTTGAATGATGCGGTCGGAATTGAAAGCGGCATCATGACAACGATCCACAGCTATACCGGCGACCAGCCAACCTTGGACCGCCGTCACAAAGATTTATACCGTGCACGTGCCGCCGCAATGGCGATGATTCCAACGTCAACGGGTGCAGCAAAAGCCTTGGGCGAAGTGTTACCTGAATTGGCAGGGAAATTGGATGGAACCGCGATGCGCGTCCCCACCCCCAACGTCTCAGCGGTGGATTTGACATTTGTTGCAGGCAAAGATGTCACCGCAGATGACATCAATGAAATCGTGCGCGAGGCAGCCGCGGGTCACATGGGCCATGTTTTGGCATATGATCCAGAGCCTAAAGTTTCGATCGATTTCAATCACACGACGCATTCGTCCATTTTTGCACCAGATCAAACAAAAGTGACTGGCAAACGCTTGGTCCGCGTGTTGGCATGGTACGACAATGAATGGGGCTTTTCATGCCGGATGGCAGATGTAGCGGCGGCGTTGGGGCGTATCAACCAATAAGAGACCTTGTTTCCGTTTGAAATGCCAGACCCTACGCCCCGTGCGCGGGGTTTTTTATTTACCTTATCCGCATAAAATGTAAAAAAAAGATCGCAAAATAGGGATCACATCATGAGCAACAAAGGCTGGGCAGTTTTTACGTGCATATTGGTGGCCTGCATTTTTGCTGATCTCTCTTACAATGATGGCGCTCATTCGATTTTCTTATTAAAGAAACTCAGTGATCTGGTTGAATGGTTGGCGTTTTGGCGCTAATTCCTGGGGTGTTTTCCCTCAAAATTTGAAATTGCGGTTGACATTTTCGCTGATTTCTGGATGTTAGCGCTAACTTTAGACCTCATTTTTTATAAGGACATGCTATGACTGTGAAAGTTGCGATTAACGGGTTTGGGCGCATCGGCCGAAATGTGCTGCGGGCGATCATTGAATCAGGTCGCACTGATATCGAAGTTGTTGCCATCAACGACCTAGGACCAGTTGAAACAAATGCACATTTGCTGCGCTATGACAGCGTCCATGGCCGCTTTCCGGCCACTGTTACAACATCTGAAACGACGATTGACGTTGGTCGTGGCCCGATCGAGGTCACGGCAATCCGTAATCCTGCTGAACTCCCTTGGGGGCACATTGATATTGTGATGGAATGCACCGGCATTTTCACAGATCGTGAAAAGGCGGCGATCCATTTGGAAAACGGTGCTAGCCGCGTTTTGGTGTCTGCGCCATCAAAAGGTGCTGATAAAACAATTGTTTACGGCGTAAACCACATGACACTGACCGCAGATGATGTGATTGTTTCAAACGCGTCATGCACGACAAACTGTCTCTCCCCCGTCGCCAAAGTTTTGCATGATACAGTGGGCATCACCCGCGGGTTTATGACGACGGTACACAGCTATACCGGCGACCAACCCACGTTGGACACAATGCACAAAGATTTATATCGCGCGCGCGCTGCGGCCATGTCGATGATCCCCACATCAACCGGTGCAGCAAAGGCGGTTGGACTGGTTTTGCCCGAATTGAACGGAAAATTGGACGGCGTCGCAATACGCGTACCAACTCCTAATGTGTCGGTTGTTGACCTTACATTCGAAGCAAGCCGCCCAACGACCGCAGATGAAATCAACGACGCTATGCGCGCAGCGGCGGCAAACGGTCCGCTCAAGGGTATTTTGGGCGTAACGGACGAGCCACTGGTTTCGATGGATTTTAATCATGATCCACGCTCATCCATCTTTGCCGCCGATCAAACCAAAATTTTGGATGGTAACATGGTGCGCATCCTAAGCTGGTATGACAATGAATGGGGCTTTTCTAACCGTATGTCAGACACAGCCGTCCAGATGGCGAAATTTCTATAATTTCTCTCCTGAGAAAAACTCTAAGCCCGCGCAAAGCGGGCTTTTTTTTTGTCAGCGCTATGATAGGGTCGCGACAGAGCTTTAGCATGGATATTGCAAAATGGATAAACGCGACGGAAATACGCTGTCCCTCACTCATACAATACACGCCTCGGTTAAATCAGTTTGGCGGTGCTGGTCTGAACCTGCTTTGTTGTCAAAATGGTTTTGCCCTGCACCGTGGCATTATCATGCGGAAACGATCGAGCTGCGCCCTGGCGGCACCTTTCGTGGCTCAATGAGCGGCCCAGAAGGACAACAGGTTGAAAACACAGGGCTGATTTTGGATGCAGCACCACAGTCGCGCATCGTGTTCACAAATATGTTTGGTCCAGGTTGGATCCCCCAAAACCCTAGCTTTGGGATGGTCGCCGTTATTTCATTGCAAGCCAATTCAGACACACTGACCACCTATCATGCCCAAGCCCATCATTGGAGCGAAGAGCACTGCACAACACACGAAAATATGGGTTTTTTTGCTG
>RFZH01000189.1 GCA_009920815.1 Paracoccaceae bacterium | reverse complement strand
AGAGGGCACATCACGATGTCATACCGCGCTTTCGCCGCCGCTATTCCGGGTTACCGTCCACCTGCACCGTTAAGCATCGTTGGTATGGACCAAAAGCCAACAATGCACTAACATTCAAACTGGATCACCCAATGGGAACGCGTCGTTTCGGGGGTCACACTGCACGAGGTGCTCAAATGGTAGCAATCGGAATTGACCTTGGTGGAACAAAAATCGAAACGCAAATCTTCGATGAAAACTGGGATATTGTTGAAAAATGTCGCGTCTCAACACCCAAGACATACGCTGATCTTGTGCGTGCCCTTGCCGATCAAATCAATTGGGCGCGCGCCGGTGTCGGTGACATTCCCGTTGGTATCGGTGCTGCAGGTTTGATTGACCAAAACGGCTGTGCGTTGACCGCGAACTTGCCCGCGACCGGCCACCCAATTGAAGCCGATTTGGCGTCATTGGTTGGGGGGCCTGTATCCTATCTGAATGATTGTCGTACTTTTACCATGTCAGAGGCAATCTTTGGCGCGGGGCGCGGCTATCACAGCGTTGTCGGCCTTATTCTAGGGACAGGCGTCGGCGGAGGCATTGCAATTAACAGCAAACTGCTGTCCGATCCACGATCACTGGGGGGCGAAGTCGGACATATCGCAGCGCCTGCTAATGTGATTTTCGCACATAATCTGGAAATATTGCCATGCGGATGCGGACGCAGCGGATGTTATGAAAGCTATGTTTCTGGACCTGGTCTGTCGCGCATTTGCAAAGCAATAACGGGCCGCGATCTTTCGCCCCAAGATATAGCAGCGGCTTATCACTCTGATCCTGGCGTGGAAAAATCTTGGATGATTTGGTGTGAAATCGTTGCTGAATTGCTGATTTCGATATCTTTTTCAGTTGATCCAGACGCTGTCATTATTGGCGGTGGACTGTCAAAAATCGCAGGCATAGACCAGTTCATAACACAGGCTTTTATTCGGCGATCCTTGCCTGGCTTTCGGATCCCCGATATCAAAATCGCTCAAGGTGGTGATAGCAGCGGTGGTAGGGGTGCCGCCTTTGCAGCTTGGCAGCAAAATCGAGATGAGGAAAATGGTGTCATCGCGCATGAACCTCATCTAAAAAAGTGGGGACAGACTGTTGAAAATTGAACGCTGGTTAGCGCCCGAGATGATTTTTTCTGATGGTCGGTTATCAACCAACCTTGCCGCGGGCATCCAAGCGGAAACAGTCATATCACTCTCCCCGATAAAAGATATCCCCCAAGGCGCACAAATAGACAAAGTCAACGGGGTGTTATGCCCCGGCTTTATCGATCTTCAGGTTAATGGTGCAGGCGGTCTTTTGTTTAACAAGTCACCGACCGTCGCCACCCAACGCCAAATGAGAAAAACCCTTCACGCGTTTGGGACATATGGTATTCTCCCAACCTGTATTACCGATACTGTCGAGGTCTTGGAAAACTGTGCCGCCGCCGCAATTGACGCAAAACGCGAGGATGGAATTTTAGGGATACATATCGAAGGACCCCATATTTCGCGGGAAAGACGTGGTACGCATTCCGCGGCAGACATTCGGCCATTTGACGATGCAACGCGCCGTATCCTAAGGCGGCTGCGGGATCATGATATTTTCACCAAAATCACTATTGCGCCCGAGGCAATTACACCAAACGAGATTTCAAACTTGGTTGAGATGGGGGTGTTTGTGGCCATCGGGCACACGGCAGCCTCGCTAGACGAGACCAAAGCCGCCATAGATGCGGGTGCACGCGGATTTACGCATCTGTTCAATGCCATGCCCCCAATCGTGAACCGCGATCCTGGACCGGTCATCGCAGCTTTGAATTCAGACGCCTATTGTGGATTAATAGGTGATGGTATTCACGTAAATTATGATGTCTTACGGGTGGCATTGCGTGCGCACGCCCACAAAGATCGGATGTATTTCGTTTCTGATGCCATGCCCACCGTTGGTGGCCCAGACCAGTTTGATCTATACGATCAGACAATTCATGTGAAAAACGATCGCCTGGTAAACGACGAAGGATCTTTAGCAGGTGCACATATTTCGCAACGTGATAATGTTCAACGCGCGGTACAATATCTGGATGTTTCGCTCGAAGATGCTTTGAAAATGGCAATCATGATACCTGCCGAAATTCTAGGCAAGCCAGAGCTTGGTTCGGTTCAAAATCGGCCGTTGGGCGATTTGATCACATCCGATGATACATTCAATCGGATCAAATTCCTGTCATAAAAAACGCCGAGCATAAATGCCCGGCGTTCTAAATTCGCAAAACTGTTTGGCCTATGCCACATCAAATGCCAATGGCTTTACCTGTTGGAACAACTTAGAAGCTTCTAGTTCGCGTACGATTGATCCATCAATCGGCGCATCCAAATATAGCAAAGCAATCGCTTCGGTCCCTGCAGATTTACGTCCCAACGTAAAGTTCGCGATGTTGACACCATGTTTACCCATCGTCCCGCCAAGAGTGCCGATAATGCCGGGCACATCTTCGTTCGTGGTGTAAAGCATGTGTGAACCCACCTCGGCGTCAATGTTGATACCTTTGATTTGAATAAAGCGCGGCTTGCCATCGCTAAACACTGTCCCGGCAATCGACCGTTCACGCTGATCTGTAACAACTGTCACTTTGATATAGCCTTCGAACGCGCCCGATTTATCTTGGTTGGTGGTACTGATTTTAACGCCGCGTTCTTTTGCAATGACCGGAGCAGAGACCATATTTACATCTGGATTTGCCTTTTTCATGATCCCAGCAATGACCGAACAGTTCAACGCATCAAGGTTCATTTGCGCCGCAGAACCGTCGTAAAGAATATTGATTGCCTTAATAGGTTCGTCTGTCATTTGTCCGATAAAGTTGCCCAAGTGATCGGCCAGTTTGACCCATGGCGCCATAACCTTGGCTTCTTCTGCGGTCATTGACGGCATGTTCAACGCGTTTTCAACTGCACCAGTCAGCAAATAGTTGGACATTTGTTCCGCAACTTGTAGGGCGACGTTTTCCTGTGCTTCGGTTGTTGAGGCGCCTAAATGCGGCGTGCACACAACATTAGGCAGATTAAATAATGGGTTTTCCGTTGCTGGCTCTACAGCAAACACATCAAAAGCTGCACCAGCGACATGACCTGATTGCAACATCTCTGCCAAGGCCGCTTCGTCCACGAGGCCACCACGGGCACAGTTAATGATACGAACACCTTTTTTGGTTTTGGCCAAATTCTCACGGCTCAAAATATTGCGCGTTGTATCCGTAAGCGGCACGTGAAGCGTGATAAAGTCAGCGCGTGTCAAAAGGTCATCCAAGTCGACCTTTTCCACACCCATCTTTTCGGCCTTTTCTTCGCCCAAGAAGGGGTCGAATGCGATAACCTTCATCTTTAGGCCACGTGCTCGATCACACACGATACCACCAATGTTACCCGCACCGATCACGCCAAGGGTTTTACCAGTCAATTCAACGCCCATGAATTTGGACTTTTCCCATTTGCCCGCATGTGTGGATACAGACGCTTCGGGAATTTGACGGGCAACCGCAAACATCATCGCAATTGCGTGTTCGGCGGTGGTGATCATGTTGCCAAAAGGTGTGTTCATGACGATCACACCTTTCTTTGATGCTGCCTCTTTATCAACGTTATCAACGCCGATACCGGCACGACCCACGACCTTGAGCTTGGTCGCATGCTCAAGGATTTTGGGCGTTACTTTGGTTGCTGATCGAATTGCAAGACCATCATATTGACCAATGATTTCGGCCAATTTGTCTTTGTCTTTGCCAACGTCTGGCAAAAAGTCGACATCTATACCGCGATCACGAAAGATTTGGACGGCGGTTTCGCTAAGTTTGTCAGAAACAAGTACTTTGGGTGCCATGATGTGGCCTTTCTATGTATAAGGGGGAAGATTTTGCCCACCCATCGAAGATGGGCAAAATCTATCGAACGCATCCGCGTCCGACGGGAACAGGGGGTTAGGATTGCGCGTTGATTTCGGCGTCAAAAGCCCATTCAAGCCAGGGCAACATCGCAACGATGTCGGCTGTTTCAACCGTGCCACCGCACCAGATACGCAAACCCGCAGGCGCGTCACGATAGGCACCAATATCATATGCCACGTTTTCAACGTCCAAACGTTTTGCCACCGCTTTAGCAAAGGCTGCGCCGTCCTTGATCCGATCATCGGTGAATTTCAAACACACAGATGTATTTGACCGCGTTGCCGCATCATTTGCCAAATTCGCGATCCAATCACGGGCATCGCAGAAATCCCAAACCGCTTGGGCATTGGCATTTGCGCGGGCGATCAACCCTTGCAACCCGCCAACAGACCGCGCCCAATCAAGCGCGACCAAATAA
>RFZH01000188.1 GCA_009920815.1 Paracoccaceae bacterium | reverse complement strand
TATTTCAGCGCCGTCACCGACCTGCCAGTTGCCCAAGCTGATCAATTGCGCCTGCAATATTGGAACGATTATGGTTCTTCTGTCGCAGGGCTGATCAAACATCATCGCATTGATGCTGATGCATTTTTGCAGACGGTGCATGACATCGACTTTGCAGTTCTGACCCCGAATATCGACCTAAAAGACGCGATAAAAGCACTGCCTGGACGCAAAATAGTTTTCACCAATGGCCCCATTCAGTATGCAAAAAACGTATTACAAACGCTGGACTTGGCAGATATATTTGACGCGACTTATGGAACGGAACATTGTGATCTAATCCCCAAACCACAGCGTCGTGCCTATGAAATGATCATAGAACGCGCTTGCATAACGTCCGAGACAACCGCCATGTTTGAGGACAGTCACCACAACTTAATAGTGCCACACGAAATGGGTATGAAAACTGTTTTAGTACATCACGACGCCAAAGCGGATCATATTCACCATTGCGCCCCATGTTTGCCAAGCTTTTTACGGCGCTTGATCTGAGGGCGCGACATCTTTGCACACTGGCAATTCGCGTACCAGCATCTTAAGCTATGTGAAATCAGTTGGGTGGTGTGATGACTATTGAACATAATGACATCATTATAGCGGGCGGCGGTTTGGCTGGCATGATCAGCGCACTAGCCTTTGCGCAAGCAGGGTTTAACACTGTCTGCATCGATCCAAGCCCACCAATCACCGATAGAGCTGACGCAGGTGCAGATTTGCGGACCACAGCATTTTTACAACCGGCCCAAGCGTTTTTGAATGAGCTGGGATTGTGGGATAAGCTTGCAGGACACGCCACGCGCTTGGACGTTATGCGCATCATCGATGCCGGCGGCCCTGATTTGCCCCCAGTTGCGCGGGTAGCAAAGGATTTCAAGTCAACCGAACTTTCGGATCTGCCATTTGGATGGAACATTCCCAATTGGTTATCACGGCGCATATTGTTAGAGGCGATAAACGCGCAGCCAAACATCACATTCAAAACCGGCCTGTCGTGCGAAACACTTTTCACGCGCGACACCGAGGCCCGGGTTAGGTTAAGCGACGGTGTACAACACCGCGCGAAATTGGTGATTGCCGCCGACGGCCGGCATTCCAAAATGCGCGAACAAGCCGGTATTGACGTAACGACGACACGGTTTGGGCAAAAAGCACTGGCCTTTGCAATAACCCATCCCATACCGCACGAAAACATATCAACCGAAATACATCGCTCAGGCGGGCCATTTACCCTTGTACCTTTGCCTGATCATCGGGGCCAACCATCATCTGCTGTGGTCTGGATGGAAAGTGGGACAAATGCCACGGGCCTCATGTCATTGTCAGAAAAAGACTTTGAACGTGCCATGACGGAAAGATCTTGTTCTATTCTTGGGCCACTGCAGCTGGTGACGCGGCGATCTGTGTGGCCAATCATTGCACAGCTTGCAAAACGGCTAAGCGGCCAACGTGTTGCATTGATCGCGGAAGCAGCGCATGTCGTCCCACCAATCGGTGCGCAGGGATTGAATATGAGCTTGACTGACATCAAAACCTTGCGCGACCTCGCGGTGGCTGCGCCAGACAGTTTGGGAAGCACAGACATGCTGGATCGTTATCACACAGCGCGTTATCGTGACCTTCAGATACGTGTCCAAGGGATCACTCTGTTGAACAAAACATCAATGGTTGATCTACAATCCCTGCGCGATTTTCGCGCAGCAGGATTGACCGCGCTTTATGCATTACCACAAGTGCGTAAAACGCTTATGCAAATGGGGCTAGGTGCAGTATAGCGATAACCTTGGGGCTTTGCCCCAAACCCCAGGATATTTTTGGACAGAAAATGAAGGTTTATTGGTATTTTCTGTCCAAAATATTTGTGTTTTCTTAGACGACTTGATCCAGCACAGTGGTCAAACGTGCCATCGTGGCATCGACATCATAGAGCTTGTCCAACCCAAACAACCCGAGCCTAAAGGTCATGAAGTCCGCAGGTTCATCGCACGCTAACGGGACGCCTGCGGCAATTTGCATGCCGAGGGGAACGAACTTTGACCCGTTTTGTATCGCAGGATCCGACGTATAGCTTACCACAACGCCTGGTGCTCCGAAACCGTCAGCAGCCACCGAGGTAACGCCTTTTTGCGCCAAATAGGCCCGCACGCGATTGCCAAGATCCCATTGTGCTGCACATAACCTATCAAAGCCATATTCGCGCGTTTCAAGCATGGTATCGCGAAATGCTTTGAGCGCATCGGTGGGCATCGTTGCGTGATAGGCATGGCCACCATTTTCATAGGTCTGCATAATCGAGTGCCACTTTTTCAAATCAATTGCAAAACTGTCTGATGTCGTATTTTCCATGTGTGCCACCGCACGGTCGGACAACATTACAAGGCCAGCTGAGGGCGACGCTGACCAACCTTTTTGCGGTGCCGAAATCAGAACATCAACGCCCGTTGCCTTCATATCGACCCAAGCGCAGCCAGATGCGATACAATCTAGAACCATGAGCGCACCCACGTCATGTGCCGCCGCGGCCATGCGTTTGATATACTCTTCTGGCAAGATCACACCCGCAGATGTTTCCACGTGCGGAGCGAACACGATATCGGGTCGGGTATCGTGAATTCTTGCCTCGACTTCTTGAATGGGAGCAGGTTGGAAAGGCTCTGCGGTTCCATTTCCGGCACGGCGTGCCTTGAGCACGTCAACGGTTTGCGCATTTTTCGCGGCGTCAAAAATCTGGCTCCAGCGATAGGAAAACCAACCGTTTCGCACCACGAGAATTTTGGAGTCTTGGCCAAACTGACGTGCAACTGCTTCCATCCCATAAGTGCCGCCACCTGGGACCAATGCGGTTGCATCCGCGTTATAGACCTCTTTCAACATCGCTGATATGTCGCGCATGACGGTTTGAAACTGTTTGGACATGTGGTTCAAGGAACGATCCGTGAACACTACGGAAAATTCTAACAAGCCATCTGGGTCGACAGAGTTTAGTAGGGCAGACATGAGGGACTCCTATACTTTGGTTGAAAAAGTCGTATCCGAGAATGTCTTGAAACGCAAAGTCTACTTTGGCATACCGTTTTCGGCCAAGTGCGATACATTCAAATTTGTGAATTTTTTAATTGATTTTTCCAGATAAATGTATACCGTCGGCCACAAAGTGGAGACTATTATGCATCATTCAATCTTAATCATTGGTGGCGGCGCGGGTGGCATTGCAGCGGCGTCTAGCTTACTAAAACGCAACAAATCACTGGACATTGCCATTGTTGAACCAAATGATGACCATTTCTACCAACCTGGCTGGACAATGGTTGGCGGCGGCATATTTCATGCCCAACAAACAGTTCGCCCAACCCATTCGGTCATGCCATCGCGCGTCAAACACATCAAAGCGGCGGTTGCGTCCTTTGATCCAGACAGCAACAGCGTCACGTTGCAAGACGGGCGCAGTGTGACCTATGATTATATGGTTGCGTCCCCCGGTCTGAAACTGAACTGGGCCGGCATCGAAGGGTTAGAGGCAACTCTGGGCAAAAATGGCGTAACATCGAACTATCGTTTCGATTTGGCGCCTTACACGTGGAAATTGGTTCAACAAACTAAAGCGGGCAAAGCCATCTTTACCCAACCCCCTATGCCGATCAAATGCGCAGGTGCGCCACAAAAGGCGATGTATCTGTCGTGCTCTGAATGGGAAAAGCAAGGAGCATTGAAAAACGTTGATGTTGAATTCTGCAATGCCGGCCCTAGCCTGTTTGGGGTGGCAGATTACGTTCCACCTTTGATGGAATACGTGAACCGATACGGTGCAAAATTAACCATGAACAGCAAATTAATCAAGGTCGACGGCGACTCGAAAATCGCAACTTTCGAGGGCACCGACGCAGACGGCAATCGTACGACGGTCGATAAGAAATTCGACATGTTGCATGTTGTTCCGCCACAAACGGGCCATGATTTTGTCGTTGGGAGCCCGATTGCAAACGATGCGGGTTGGATCGATGTTGATCAATATACGCTACAACACACGAAATATAAAAACATATTTGGTATGGGTGATGCCTGTTCCACAGCGAACGCAAAAACCGCTGCCGCAGCCCGTAAACAAGCACCCATCGTTGCGGCAAACCTGTTGCGCGTGATGAATGGCCAAGATCCTGTGTATCATTACGACGGATATGGATCATGCCCATTGACAGTTGAAAACGGCAAAGTGATCTTGGCCGAATTCGGTTATGGCGGAAAAATTATTCCATCCTTCCCCTGGGACAGCACAAAACCCCGCAAATTGGCGTGGGTGCTAAAAGCAGGTCTGTTGCCGTGGATGTATTGGAACGCAATGCTCAA
>RFZH01000187.1 GCA_009920815.1 Paracoccaceae bacterium | reverse complement strand
TCCACAAACAAGACCTGATCATCAGCATGCTGAATGATATAGATCATCTGTTCTGCGCTAAGGCGCGGATTAATTGTGTGGCAGACTGCACCAATGCCCGAAATCGCATAGTATAGTTCAAAATGGCGATACCCATTCCACGCCAATGTCGCGACGCGATCACCAGACGCGATCCCCATCCGGCCTAGCGCATGTGCCATTTGCGCAACCCGTTCAAACGCCTGCGCAAAGGAATACCGATGAATATCGCCCTCGGTGCGGACCGATACAATTTCTGCGGACTTGTGATTTTCTGATGCAAATTTTAGAATTTCGATCACAGATAAAGGTCGATGCATCATCTGGCCAAGCATGATAGTCCTCCTGTTTTTTACTCAAGAGTATGGAAAGGAAAACCCTCCAATGGCAAGGCCCGTTTTTGACAACAAGATGCGACGTTACGTTGCTTGGTCAGGCAAAGCGGATGTAAGCGATAATTCTGGCGCTGCAGCTTGCTTTAGATCAAGCGTCGTCAACGGAAAGGTGGGTTTTGATAGACGATTTCTTACAACCCAAATCAGCCGGTCTTGCGCCCGCGTGATCGCAACATAAGCCAATCGTTTCCACAGTGGCTGCCCCGCCTCGTTCCTATTCATTCGTGCAGCGGTATAGAGGTCAGGGGCAAAGACCTGCACAGTGTCCCATTGCGACCCTTGGGCCTTGTGAATGGTGACCGCTGCGCCATGCAGGAATGCTGCACCCATGCGGGCCGCATAAGGGATAAAGGGTTCCTCTTCCTCGGGGCGTTCGATTTTTACAATAGATGCGGCCGAAACCTGTGGATCTTCTGCGCCCATCACATGCAAACGGGAAAATCCTGGCTTGCGACCAGGCCCTAAATAGACCACCTGAGCACCTTTGATCAAACCACGCGCCTCTAGGTCAATGCGTTTTTTACGATGTTTCAAGGGTAACTCGATTCCGTCGCAGATCAACGGTTCACCCTCTAACAAGGCATCATCAGGCGCATTATAGACATTCCGAAAGGCATTGATCAACCTGATGCGCGTTGCGTTACGCCACACCAAAACAGGACTGCGCGCCATCAAATCGACCTCAACACGCTGACCCCATACGACACGATCATCTTGGCGTGCTTTATCTTCGATCATTTGTTCGAAATCGTGGAACTGCAGGTTTGGATCAGCCAAGGCATGGGCCAAATCCAAAATGGGGTTATCTTGGGTCTGCCGATGTACACGGCTGAGATGTTTTTTTTGCCCGTCAGGCAAGCGATCAAAGACCATAGCGCCGGATTGATTGACCGGCGCAAGCTGGGCAGGATCACCAAACAACACCAAAGTGGGAAAGATTTCCTTTAAATCTTCAAACTGTCGATCATCCAACATCGACGATTCATCGATAAAGCCGATGTCCAACGGATCTTCGCGGCGTTTCCAGCCGGTAATAAAATCCGAACCTCGCAATCCCGCAGCCGCCAAGGCACCGGGGATCGATTTTGCCACTTGGTAAAAATCATGCGCACGGTCCAAAGCATCATCGGTCAATCCTTCGACATCAGGGCGCTCGGCCTCGCCCGACAGCCATTCAGCGATCCGTTCGTATTCGGGATCATAAACAGGTGTGTACAGGATACGGTGGATCGTTGTCGCCGGCACGCCACGCATGCGCAAAACACTTGCCGCTTTGTTTGTTGGCGCAAGGATTGCCAATGTGCGCTTTTGACGTTTTCGTCGGCTTTCGTAATCGCCTGAAATCACCTCGACGCCCGCATCTTTCAGCGCTTTATAAAGCTGCGCCAACAACAGCGTTTTACCCGAGCCTGCCTTTCCCATAACTGCCAAGACCGGTGTTTTCAGTTCACCGGCGGGATAAAGCATTCCATCGTCTAAATCGACGCCTGCACCCCGCAAAAGTTGCGCGACGTGGTCATAGGCCTCGGCTTGGTCGGTGGAAAAGGTAATCGTGTTTGGTATCATGGCGCGACAGTATCGCGCCGTTGATCAAAGCACCAGAGGGGACTAGCCGACTTGCGCCAATCTTTGATCGGCACCAAAGGCCAAATCAAACCATTGGCGTGATTGTTGGGCCGAAATACCAGCAATTTTTGCAACCCTTTGACGCAAATCATCACTGAATGACCAAATTCCCACGCCAATAAAATCTTTGCCCTCACCCGTTTGACCCAAAATTTTAGGCTGTGCCCCGATCATTCGATAAATACGGATCATACGTTGATCGAAAACGCCAACACACTGTTTAATGCCAAAGCCAACCATGGCTTCGCCGCCGGCGAGCATTAATGCATTGGCCGTCAGTCGGGTCGCGGATCGAGACAAACAAAACCGTGTGCATTCCCAAATGACTGGGCTGTTGATCGCCTCGCCGCCTAAGAGGTCACCAAAATGGTCATTCACCATGCATTTTCCGCTGGTCGGCAATAGGCGCATTGAACCGCTGTGGGTGCCATTTGGAGTTTCCCAGATCACGTAAAGTGGGTTGAGCGCAAGATCGTCATATTCGTCGCGCTCAAATCCGTCGGCATCTACATGAACATCCCAGTTCAGTCGCGTTTTGAATTGATCTGCACGGTCACGAAACATGGTGTCACGCAGGGTTGGAAATTGGTCTAATTGATCGGCAAATACATACCTTAACATATGAAGGGATCCTTTTTCGTGGGTTCCCAACGCTATGTGAAGAATGGTTAATTTTCGGCGCCTGCAACGCCCGCTATTTAATTAAAATTAGACAATTATCATGCCAGAGTTGATGGCACAGGCCACCGCGTGAACGGTATTGATTGCCCCTAATTTATGGCGCCCACTTTCAATATAGGCCCGCAAAGTATGTTCTGAAATCGCCATTGTTTGGGCAACTTGTGCGCGGTTGTAACCAAGCGCCAAAAGCGTCAGAGCTTCGTTTTCGCGCGGAGATAGATGCGCGCGTGTTTCCCCGATGCGATCACTTTCAATCTCTAAAACTTTCTTGTTGAAATAGTGAGCTAACAAAATAAGGTTGCGTCGGTTGTCAGAGATGAAAGCAGACCATTGATCATCGCTGCAATTGTGGCTGACCGAGAACAGTGCATATTGCCCTTGGGGACCACGAATTGGAATGGACATTCCTTGGTTGCCGACACCGTTGTCGATCGCATCACGTTGAAATTGCCGCGCTGCTTTTGTTGTCCAATCCAGGTTTTTCCAATCAACCGGATGGAAATGTTGCGCGCATCCAATAATAACGGGGTCAATGCGCAAATATCCTTGATCAATATAACGTTCGACCCATTTGGCCGAATACGTCCCAACCCCCAACTTGGCCCCTTTTGCATTCACCCAGTGATAAACCATATGGTCAACACAAAACCCATCACGCAGATCTTCGATAATGGGTTGTAAATCAGATAATGCGCTTGCCTTGTCCAAGCGTGAAAAGATCGTGTCGATCTGAATTATCTTGTTCAATTGCGTCAACGGCGCTTCTTTCGTTAATTGACGCAATCTCGATCGCGGCCACCATTTGCGTGTCGTCCAATTGCGCGGCAAGCGTCAATAGATCGTTTTCACGGGCAAAGGTACGCAGGTCGGTCAGTACGTCCAAAATCCAGTCATGTTTCATAATCAATCTCATTTTGAAAGGTTAATATTTGGTTAACACAATCATAGCGCGAAACGATTAGTTAACGAAATTCGCTTTTTCCAACCCCCCAAATATAGCGGGGGGATAATTTTTAACGCATTGAAATAAAACAATCGTCATTCTTTGAATCAAAAAGGCCGCGCATCAACATAGTGATTCGCGGCCTTTAAAAGCGGTTAAGGTAAAGTTAACGCTCCAGCGCGTCTTCAAAGGTGCGCAAACCTGTTCGGGGCGCTTGAACCAATACGGCCATATTGCCAGGCTTGTGTTCATTGCGCAGCATTTTGACATGTGCTTGCGGAATTTCATCCCATGGGAACACCTCGGACATACATGGATCCAAGCGACGCTCGATCATCAATTTATTCGCAGCTGATGCTTGTTTGAGATGGGCAAAATGGCTGCCCTGGATGCGCTTTTGATGCATCCACAGATAGCGGACATCAAAGGTACAATTGAACCCTGTCGTGCCGGCGCAAATCACAACCATACCGCCCTTTTTACATACAAACGTTGAAACAGGAAACGTCGCTTCGCCTGGATGCTCAAACACGATGTCAACGTTGTTGCCCTTGCCTGTAATGTCCCAGATCGCTTTACCGAACTTGCGCACCTCTTTGAACCACTCAGCATATTCTGGTGTATTCACTGTCGGCAATTGCCCCCAGCATTTGAAGTCTTTGCGGTTGATGACACCCTTTGCGCCCAAACCCATCACAAAATCACGCTTGTCCTCTTCCGAAATCACACCGATAGCATTTGCACCGG
>RFZH01000186.1 GCA_009920815.1 Paracoccaceae bacterium | reverse complement strand
CGCACATGGCGTTTTTCACCACTAAGCGAGGTCATTTTCCAAACTGCGTTATTTGATTGGTTGGAATAATGGAGCAATTTATGCGCGCTGAGATCGTCAATGCGACGTGGGCGTCCATGTACTTCGAGGTATTTCGGGCTTGCCACCATGCGCAGCGTGCTGTCGGCGATTTTTCGGGCGCGTAAGGTGCTGTCTTCCATTTCCCCGACGCGGATCGCAGCATCATAGCCTTCTGAAATCAATTCGATATAGCGGTTATCTAATTCCAGATTGACAGACATATCAGGGTATTGTGACAAAAAATTTCCCAAGACGCGCGATAGGTGTAGCGACCCAAAATCTGTGGCGACAGAAACCCGCAGTAGGCCAGTTGGCGCAGACTGCATCGAACTGACCAAAGCATCCGCTTCGCCGGCGTCATTTAAAACGCGACGTGCGCGATCGTAATAGGCAAGACCAATCTCAGTCGGGCTTACACGACGGGTGGTGCGGTTTAACAACCGTGCCCCTAACCGTGCCTCAAGGCTTGAAATATGTTTCGAAACTGCCGATTTCGAAATTCCCATCTTACGCGCCGCGTCTGTGAACCCACCTTGGTCCACGACATGCGCGAATGCTTCCATTTCCGTCAAGCGATCCATGATAATACCTCGTTTTCCTTGCCCCAGTTGTGCGTGGCAAATGTGGCGCGACTGGGGCAGATGAGAGACATTATCAGGGTATTTGATTTATTGTTTCGAAAACGGATCAAATACGAAAGGCTGTGCGCATTCCCTGATCAATCGCACGTTTTGCATCCAATTCGCCGGCCAAATCTGCGCCTCCGATAACATCGACGTGCATACCTTTGGCGATCAAATCGTCTGCGAGGGTCCGTTGTGATACCTGACCCGCACATAAAATGATGTCATCAGCAGGAATAAGCTTGGGATTTTCACGGGCCTCACCAAAAGAAACGTGAATTCCTTCAGGCGTGATTTTTTCGTAATTCACCCCACCAATCATTTGAACACCCTTCATTTTCAACGTGGCGCGATGGATCCATCCCGTGGTTTTGCCTAAACGTTTGCCAAGGCGTTCTGCTTTGCGCTGTAACATCGTCACGTGGCGCGCAGAAGGAATAGGTTTCGGGCCATCTTCGGCCAGACCGCCGCGGATCGTCTCGGGGTCTGCAACGCCCCATTCGCGCAACCACGTTGGCAAATCCGGCGTTTGCGCGGTTGCGGCATGGTCGTGTGTCAAGAATTCGCACATGTCAAATCCAATGCCACCTGCGCCGATGACAACAGCGGTCTTTCCAATCTCGACCTTGCCGCGCAAAACATCGATATAACTGTGAACATGGGGTAAATCTTGGCCTTCGATTTCGGGATCACGTGGATCAACGCCCGTCGCAATGATTATGTGATCAAAGCCATCTAAATCGTCGGCATGAACTGCGCGGTTCAGGTGCGTTTTTACGCCAAGGCTTTTGATCATTTCACCAAACCAATCGACGAGCCCCCAGAATTCTTCTTTGCCCAGGACCTGCTTGGCCATATTAAGCTGACCGCCAATCTGCGCATCGCGATCAAAAAGGGTGACGGCGTGTCCGCGCTCAGCGGCGTGTATTGCCGCCGAAAGACCTGCAGGCCCTGCACCGACAACGGCCACATTTTTTGGCGAGGCTGCGGTTTCTTTTGGAAACTCTGTTTCATAACAGGCGCGCGGATTGACCAAACAGGAACTGATTTTACCGCTGAAAGTGTGGTCCAAACACGCTTGGTTACACGCAATGCAGGGCGCGATTTCGCCGGCGCGATTTTCGCGGGCTTTATTGACGAATTCTGGATCTGCCAAAAAGGGGCGTGCCATGCTGACCATATCGGCGCAGCCCTGTGCCAAGACATCTTCGGCGACAGCGGGTGTATTGATGCGGTTTGAAGTAATCACAGGGATCGACACATGTCCCATCACCTTTTTCGTGACCCACGCAAATGCTGCCCGTGGGACCGATGTCGCGATGGTCGGAATGCGGGCTTCGTGCCAACCGATGCCGGTGTTGATGATGGTTGCGCCTGCGGTTTCGATTGCTTTGGCCAATTGAACGACCTCATCATGGGTTGACCCATTGGGCACCAAATCAATCATTGATAAACGATAGATCAAAATGAAATCATCACCGACAGCGGCGCGGGTGCGCGTAACAATTTCAATGGCCAAGCGCATCCTGTTTTCATAAGAGCCCCCCCATCGATCGGTGCGTTTGTTTGTGTGTGTGACAAGGAATTGGTTTATGAAATACCCCTCGGACCCCATGATTTCGACGCCGTCATAGCCCGCCGCGCGTGCGCGCACCGCTGTTTTTACAATATCGTTGATTTGCTTTTCGATCCCGTCCTCGTCCAATTCTTTTGGTGGAAACGGCGAAATAGGAGATTTGACAGCCGAGGGTCCCACGCAATCAGGGCTATAGGCATACCGGCCTGCATGCAGAATTTGCATCACAATCTTGCCGTCCTCTGCGTGGACGGCATCTGTCACGATGCGGTGGTTGGCCACATCGACGTCATTGAACAATCCGGCCGCACCATGGAACACTGCGCCTTCGGGGTTTGGGGCTATGCCACCTGTGACCATCAGGCCCACACCACCACGCGCGCGCGCCGCGTAAAATTCACCAACCCGCGCCCAATCTTTGGTCTCTTCCAAATTGGTATGCATAGACCCCATCATGACGCGATTTTTTAACGTCGTGAACCCAAGGTCTAGCGGTTGGAAAAGATGTGGATAAGCTGACTTCATAAGTGATGCCCCCGATCAGAATTGATGTTTTCGAAATTATTCTGATTCAAGCGGGTTTGTCACCGATAACGCGGCGGAACTTGGGATTATGACCCTGCGAAACGTTTGCGCAGAACTGTTTTGATGAATTCTAATTCTGCCCTTAATTGGGCCACCTCGGTCAACAGATCATGCGCGACTGTTCGTCCGCCCGCGATTGAAAATGTTGCAATTGGGTCGCTTCGCCCGTGAAGCATCACAAGGAAGGTATGGCACCCATCCCCGATCGCTTGGCTTGGAATTGTGACATCAATCACCTTTTCGCTTTTGGATGGGCCATCTTCGATGGACACCGCTTCGACCGGTTCACCATTATAGATCACCTGTATCGCAGCCTTCGCATCCGCGCCCGCGCCAAAGGTCACCAGCGCGCGCCATACGCCATTTGCAAATTCAATTTTTTCAACTTCTACCATCGATCCAACTTTTAAAATTGCGCGCGCAAGCGGCGACAGATTGTGACATCGTGCAAGACGATTTTATTCATTTGTGCGTCATCAAAGATCAAATCGATCCAGACCTTTTCCAATCGATTTTCATTCAGGTTCATATAGCCGAGATCAAATTCAACATTGAACTGGGTCCCCAGTTCGGTGATTTCTTTAATTTGTTCGTCCACATTCGGCCCATGCTGTACATTTATCCGCGCAAAGATCGGCAACGTGTGTTCAGTTGACAAACGCAGATCCATTTCAAAAATGTTCTGGTTGCTCAAACCGTCCAAGGCCTGATCAGGCAAATCAAATGCCAACGATAGAAACGATCCCTCAAAGTCATAAACTTCCATCACAAAATCAAAAGGGGCCAGATTCGTCGACCTTAGCGTCGGTGTTTGACGCACGATCATTTCTGGATTTTTCGCATCGTGATGCAGGGTCAGATTTGATCCTAATTCTTGACCCGACGTCGGATTGATTTGCGTATGGACGCAGCCAGAGTGAAAAAAGACCTCAGGCCGCCATGCCCAATCTGCACGCTTGGTCGCAGCAATTTCTGCGTTCTTGGCCAAGCTTTTGCCAATTTCATTTGATGCGACTTGGGAAAACTGACGCGCAGTATCCGCCAATTTGACCGCATCAGATCGCAGCTTGATCAGGTTGCGCAGCGATAGCCCATCCGCCTGTGACAGGATCCGCGACCAAAGTTCCTGCGCACGCTTGCGCGTTCGCCGTTCAGTCCAGCTTTGTCCCAAATTTTTATTCATTACAGTCACACAATCAAATTAACGGTTTTAACAGATTAGACACCAATATTGGCAACATCATGGCCGATATACTGGTTTTAACATCGGCACAGTGGGTAGATATGTTACAGTTTTCAAAATCTCTGGCGCCCGTTGGGTCGATAATTTATGGGCATTCGGTAATTTTTCAATTAAATTGGTAAAAACTCTTTGCGCATTGGCTTCGGTTGCATCAGCTTGGGTGTGGCCATAGTAATTTGCCACCAACAGCAAATCACCCCGTTGCGTCATCATCCGCCAAAAATCTGGCTGCATGCCCAAAGCCGCCGTCGGTTTTTTGTCTACAATATGGGCCATTTGCATCGTATCAACGATAGAAACTTTGCGGATCTTTGGATCTTTTTCCAGGGCGGCTTT
>RFZH01000185.1 GCA_009920815.1 Paracoccaceae bacterium | reverse complement strand
GGATGCCTTCGGCGAGAGTATTTTTGCAAAGATGAAATCTTAGGTCACGTTCCAATACACCGGGTAGCCGGGGTCAAACACAGTGACCGGACCGTTTGGCGTTGGGATTTTGTTGGGAAAGGCGACGGGCGCGTCTTGTTTGGTCAGCGTCATCGTTGCGGTGTTGACGGGCAGGCCGTAAAACGCAGGGCCGTTTTGCGAGGCAAAGGCGGCAAGGTTTTGAAGCGCGTTTTCTTCTTCAAACACATGGGCCAAGAGGGGCATGGTATTGGTGGCGGTAAAACATCCCGCGCAGCCGCATGCGTGTTCTTTGAGATGATCAAGATGCGGCGCACTGTCGGTGCCAAGGAAAAAGCGTTTGTTGCCGCTGGTGGCCGCCGCACGCAGGGCCAAGCGGTGGGTTTCGCGTTTGGCAACGGGCAGGCAATAGTAATGCGGTTTGATCCCACCGACCAAGATGTGGTTGCGGTTGATGATCAGGTGATGCGTGGTGATCGTCGCGCCCAGCGTATCATCGCCCGCCATCGCGTAATCAACGCCATCCTTGGTGGTGATATGTTCCATAACAACGCGCAGGCCGGGGATCGAGCGGCGCAGCGGGTCAAGGACAGTATCGATAAAGACAGCTTCGCGATCAAAGATGTCGACGTCTGCGGTCGTGACTTCGCCGTGTACGCAAAGGGGGCAGCCAATCTCGGCCATGCGCTCCAGAATTGGGCGGACATTTTCAAAGTTGCGCACGCCAGAGGCGGAATTTGTTGTTGCGCCGGCTGGGTACAGTTTTACGGCGCGGATCAAACCGCTTTCAAACGCAGCCGCCAGATCATTTGGATCTGTATCTTCGGTCAAGTACAACGTCATCAAAGGCGTGAAATCATCGCCCTCGGGTAAGGCCGCCAGAATGCGATCACGATAGGCGCGCGCTTGATCGCCTGTGACCACCGGTGGCACGAGGTTCGGCATAATAATCGCGCGACCAAAGTCACGGGATGTTTCGGGCAATACGGCCGCCAGCATATCGCCATCACGCAGATGCAGGTGCCAATCGTCGGGGCGGGGAATTGTCAATGTCTGAGTCATGTCCTTGCGATACACAAAACGCAAACAATGCGCCAGTACCCAGTTTACAAAACCAAGCGCCGCGACTTAAATTTTATCCAGATCGTCAAGCGCCTTTTTAAAATGCGGTGCATTTGGAAACTTTCGTAACGTATAGGTGCAGACTTTCCGCGTCAGATCTGGGCGATTCCGTGCAATTGTCATCCGTAACACTGACCGCAAATAATCGGGGTTTTCGCGACGTGCCCGCATGAGTTTGCAAAGCTGTACCTTTGCATCATCCTCGGTCAGCAGATTTAGCGCGGCGCTCAAGAACTGAGCGGATGTCAGACTGCGCCATGGCATTGACAATAAGCGCATGCCAACATGTTCAGTGCTCACTGATTTGTAAAGGGTCGCATGCATTGCTTCGGTCGGGTTGTTCTGGTTGTAAATGACGGTCACTTTTTTTGCGGTCTCAACCAAGTCTGGCCCATAGGCGTAGCGTGTTGCAAAGTCCAAGCGCCGCGCAGCTGGGTATCTTTGGTCCCAGTTGGCAATATCGCGTGCTTGGGTTGCGATTGGTCCGATTAGGACGACTTCGGCAACGGTCGCGACAACGCTATAGACCGCGGCCGCATGGCTAGTTTCGTCGACGCCTAAAAAGATGACGCGATCGTATTGGTCTAATGTCCCTTCATCGACCAAACGATCAAAGTAAGCATAGACATGCGGCGACCGAAACCAATCAAATGTGTCGCATACGATGGTTAATGACGACCAGCCGATTTGCCCCGCAATGTCCCACGACAGTGGATGACCTTTTTTCTGGCGCTGGGCGATTTCGGCGTATTTTTCAAACGTAACGATCAGGCTAGCGCCATGATCTTGTAAAATTGCGCCGTGATTTTTACCCAGAAATTCGACAAACACATCATCGCTGTCGACCTGAGCCAGTCGGTCAAGCCAATCGGAAAACCCTAGGTCCGCCAAATCCAGTTGATCGCCAAAAGCTAAATCGCGCATATCTGTCCCCTACGTTGTGTACAGTTTAGACGATTATCTTATGAAATCAAGCGATCCATCCTGCCACATCAACTGAATTGGTGTAGGTTGTAGGCAAAGCGCGCTGGCATCGGTTGTGAGGGAGGTGTTATCATTAATCGCCCCAAAAGCGCACGGTTTTCTTCTTCGCTCAGCGCGGTTTCTAATGTCTTTTCGCGCCACGTCACGGCATCTTGGTGCAGCTGCCTAAGCTGTGGGTCGCTTAGATAGGCGTCGTAGCGTTCGCGTGTTTTAAGATTTTGGGCCAAAATGGTTTTATCTTCTTCCGTCGAAAAATTGCGATCACACCAATAGTCCATATTTAACGGCTGATAGGAATGCCCTGATCGCCCACGCAGTGTTTTCAAGACAAAACTGTGCATAGACCCTAGCGGATAGTGGTTCATTTGTACCAATTCGTAATTGTCTTTTGAAAAATCTGAAAACAGCTTTTGTGTTTTATATGCATTTGACAATACCTCGCCCGAACCGCTGACCCATTTCATTTGTTTTATCAACTCTTTATCTGGGCTGCGTGGACGGTGGACACCCAGCTTTTTATAGGCGCCGGTGTTGCGATAGAGCGTTTTAATCATAAAGGCCCGCCATGGCCAATGCATTACTTTGGGCGCAGCGCGAATGAATTGTTCGGTAATAAATCGATCTCGGTATTCGATGATGCCATTATTGCCGAACAACCGCCACGTGATCGTTATTGCATCCGCATCGGGCAGCGCAGCATAAAGCGCACCAAGTGTGTGATCGCCCACATGGATGTTTACAAATTCGTCTATGTCCATCGAGACGATCCAATCGGCCGATTGAACCAAGGGATGGGTTTCGGCGATTTTTAACGCCGTAAATTGAATGCCGCGATCATCATAGGGACCGTCGTTACGCACATGGGTCAGTTCGCCCATGTCTTGCAATCGGTCCAACATAGTATCATTGCCGTCGCTGCAATCATTGGACAGAACCAAAATGTCATCAAATCCAATCGATTTGTGATGCGCTAACCATTCCAAAAGGAACGCACCCTCATTTTTTTGGGTTGTCACGATCAATGATCGAACCATGCCGCCACTTTCTCTTACCTGTTGCTATGTTGTACTGTCTTCGCGGGTGGCAAGCAACCTGTGATTGCTTGTCTGGCCAGTTGTGGACTTTGGTCGCATCTCGTGGTGCTTGACCTTGCCTGCGCAACATGCAGCAATGGGGCAACAATGGAATGAGGGCGCTATGACAAATTTCGCAACCATCGATGATGTACAAGAAAAACTGCGCGCGACGGGTTATGTTTGCGGTCGTGCCTTGGCGACGGTGGTGTTTTTGTCGATCAAACTGGGACGGCCCATTTTTCTTGAGGGCGAGGCAGGCGTCGGTAAAACGGAAATCGCCAAGGCCTTGGCCGCGACGTTGGATCGCAAGCTGATCCGCTTGCAATGTTACGAAGGGTTGGATGCATCATCGGCGGTCTATGAATGGAATTTTCCCGCGCAAATGGTTGCCATTCGCACCGCCGAGGCATCAGGTGGTGCTGATCGGTCAGTGTTGAAAGCCGAATTGTTTTCAGATGAGTACCTTATCAAACGCCCGTTGTTGCAAGCGATGGAACCCGATGAACGCGGCGCGCCGATCCTTTTGATCGACGAATTGGATCGCACAGACGAACCGTTCGAAGCCTTCTTGTTAGAAGCTCTTTCGGATTTTCAGGTCACCATTCCCGAATTGGGCACGATCAAAGCGCCTGAGCCGCCCATCGTCATTTTGACATCTAACCGTACCCGCGAAGTGCATGACGCGCTAAAACGGCGATGTCTCTATCATTGGGTCGATTACCCGAACTTTGATCGGGAGGTCGAAATTCTGAATACCCGCGCCCCAGAGGTCGCCAAAACGCTAAGCTTGGAAATTATCGCTTTTGTACAAGCTCTGCGCACCGAAGATTTGTTCAAAAAGCCCGGGGTTGCCGAAACGATTGACTGGGCAAAATGTTTGCTGGCTTTGGATGTGGTGACCTTAAGCCCCGAAGTGATTTCCGACACTTTGGGTGCAATTTTGAAATACCAAGATGACATCGCAAAGATCCAAGGCTCAGAGGCTGCCAAGCTTCTGGAAAAAGCCAAGGAGCGGTTGACTGAGGGCTAGCCAATGGCCGAATATATCCCGCTTGAGGTTCCAGATAACCCGCGCTTGGCTGAAAATATAATACATTTTGGCCGCGCTTTACGTCGTGCTGGTATCCCCATTGGACCCGGCCGCGTCTTGGATGCAATTCGCGCTGTCGAGGCCGCGGGCTTTACAAAAAAAGAAGATTTTTACTGGACTTTGCACGCTTGTTTTGTCAATCGACCTGAACATCGCGCCGTTTTTGGTCAAATTTTTCGCCTCTACTGGCGAGACCCTCGGTTTTTG
>RFZH01000184.1 GCA_009920815.1 Paracoccaceae bacterium | reverse complement strand
GTCGTTGATTACGTCCTCGGGGAAATTATCGGGGATGCCGTGTTGGTGTATCGCGATCAGTGACACGGCCTTGGGCGCGGATGGGTCGCCCAGACGATCAACGATCTTGGCCTTTGGCAACCCCATACGGGCGCGGCCGCCGAATTGCTGTGCCTCGACCAATTCGCCATCTTTTGCACCGTGAACGCCCGCCTCGGGGACCATCCATTCTTTGCCAGATTTATCAATCGGGACAATCCGCCCGCCCTCGGCGGTTTTGCGAAACACACCCAAAACGCGATTAGGCGCTTCGCCAATGCTTTGGCAATATCACGTTTCGCTGTCAGGGTTGGATGCGCGGTGATCCAATCAAGGATCTCGGCTTTGCTGGGTATCTGTGTCATATCTGCGACCTAGCATGGATTTTAAGGCACGTCATTGGGAAAATAATTGCCTGAGATACAGACAAAGCTCCGCGCTTACAGGTCGGTTTTCTGATCAACGTCTGACAATTGATCGGCGTACGCGACACGCCTTTGGCCCAGCGTTGCAATGGTGTCTTTCAAAGTATTGGGCGTTGACCATTCGATCCCCTGAAACAGATCGGGCGGCAATGCCGCAGTTCGCTTTGCCCCCACCAACCAAAATCCACCATCCGTCGCAGGACCAAAAACAAAATCATGCGATCCCAAGTGCGCGAATGCCCGCGCGATGTGGGTTGGTTGAACTGTGGGGATATCACCCCCGATGATACACACAGGCCCACGATGCGGGGCATTTAGTAAACGCGCCATCCGGGCGCCCAGATCACCGCCGCCTTGTCCGATGCGTTCAATCGAATTTGGCCAAAAACGGCTTGTTAGACGTGGATCGCGCATCCGCCGTATCAAGCGGCGCGTTTGATGGCGAAACCACCATGTGGCAGGGATCACGCCAATGTCGCGCCCCAGCCGCGTTTTCACCCGGCCGGGCAACGGTTCCTTGACCATAACGATCAGGGTGGGACGGTTACGCGAAATAGTCACGCAAGATCCGCGTATAGATGGATTTCAACTGTGTGATCTGTGCCACCTCGACCCGTTCATCGACCGAATGCATCGTTTTGCCGACCAAACCAAATTCGGTCACGGGGCATAGATCTTTGACAAAACGCGCATCCGACGTGCCGCCGGTCGTTGACATTTCCGGCGTCACGCCCAATTCGGCCTGAACCGCGTTTGCGATCAACGTGGATAATTCACCCGGCGGTGTGATAAAGCTTTCGCCCGAAATTTTCACCTTCATCGCGATAGACACACCTGTTTCGGCGATGACCTTGTCCGCTTCGGATTGTAACCAAGCGGTCAAATCGGCGCCAGTATGCGCATCGTTAAAGCGAATGTTCACATTGGCCGAACACTGCGCCGGGATCACATTCCCCGCAGGGTTCCCCGTGTCAATCGTCGTAATCGCCAGTGTCGATTGGTCGAAATGTTCGGTGCCTCGGTCCAATTCGTGCGATGCCAAACGATCCATCAAACGCACCATCGCGGTCAGTGGGTTGTTCGCACGATGCGGATAAGCGGAATGACCTTGAACGCCGTTGATGGTGAAATGTGCGGACATTGACCCACGGCGGCCAATTTTCATCATTTGCCCCATCGTGTCGGGGCTGGTGGGTTCCCCAACCAAACAATGATCCATTGTTTCCCCATTGGCGCGCATCCAATCCAAAATTGCGGTGGTGCCGTCCAATGCGTCGCCCTCTTCGTCGCCCGTAATGGTGATGACGATGGACCCATCAGGGGGCGTGTCGCGCACAAAATCAATCGCAGCGGCGACAAAAGCCGCGACGCCAGATTTCATGTCTGTTGCACCGCGACCGTACATAAAGCCGTCTTTGATTTCAGCGCCAAAGGGATCAACGGTCCATGCCGCCGCGTCACCGATGGGCACAACATCCGTATGCCCATTAAACCCAAAACTGCGCCCATTGTTGCCCGCGCCCCAACGTGCAAACAAATTGCTGATCCCGCCGCGTTCGATGCGGGTGCATGTGAACCCGTGTTGGGTTAGCAGGTCCTGCAACAAGGTGATCGCGCCACCTTCGTTTGGGGTTACCGATGGGCAACGGATCAGATCGGCAGTTAATTGGATAGGATCGATTGCGGTCATGTTTTATTCCCCGATTGGCAGATGCTTTCTTACCGATGTAGCCAAGTCATGCGCCGTGTTCAACAGCGCGATTGCACCCGCATCAATCAATTCATCGCGAGTTCCATAGCCGTAAAGCGCGCCCAAGCAGGGCATTCCAACCTCGCACGCGCCATTCACATCATAATGACGATCACCCACCATTATTGAATCCAACGCACCGCAGCACATTTTTTCCAAGCCATAGGTTAGCAGGTCACGTTTCTCAGACCGTGATCCATCAAGTTCTGATCCGACCTGTTCATCCAAATACGCCGACAGCCCGAAATGCGCGGTGATTTCGGCGGCATAGGCAATTGGTTTTGATGTCGCCAAACACAAACCATAGCCGGCATCCTTTAACGTGGAAAGCTGTTCAATAATCCCTTCATAGAGCCTGTTATTCAACATTTCACCACCGCGATAACATTCGCGATACGCAGCGATCGCTAGATCGATTTGATCGGACTTGACCCCATATTTCGGAAAGCTTTCCCACAATGACGGCCCAACCACACCATCGGGGTTTTCGGGCAAGGGTGGCAGCCCCAATCGGTCCAGTGCAAAGTTGAACGAATTGATGATCCCCGGGCCAGAGTCGGTCAATGTTCCGTCCAAATCCAGAAAAACAGCTTTCCGAAAATTCATAGTGCTATGACCCCTTGTCCCAATGTTTGCCGCGTCTTTATCTGTTCACGTGTTGGTATGGCATGATTGTGCATAAATTGCGATGGGGTCAAATCCGGCTTGAACAATCCTGCATCAAAAACCATCGAACGCCAGCCAAGATTGGGTCGTGATAAGGATCGGGCAGGTCAAGGTAAGCCGATCGATGTCTTTGCCACTGATGTACGATATCCGTCGGATCAATCGAATGCCGTATTATTTCGGGAAACATCAACAGGTTTAGCGGGACAGCATTGCACGCGGCATCCGCGAAATATCTGTTTGGGCGCCATGGGCTGTGGTACATTATGACAAGCACCGAGATTTTGAAATCAGGATGCGCCAGATCAACAGAGACGCCCTAATATTCATCAGTTGGCGCAATGGCGATATCGATGGATACATGCTTCACCAAGTCCAGCCCAATGTAAACTTTTGTCCCGGAGTAGGGCTGTTTGCCACGATTTGATAGGTCAAATTCTGTTGGGTAAATTCGACATTTGCCAATTTTTCAACCGAGATAAAACGTGACCTATCCAAAACCATCACGTTAAAGGTTGCGGGCGGGCGGGGCAGGTCGATCCGCATCAATAGTTTACCCACAGGCGTGCCAATCGTATTTGAGACCTCTTGGCTATATTCGGGGCGATAAGCTTGGGTTTTGTAATGCAGGCTGCGTTCAAACGTGTCACCCGTACTGTACGAGCGATCCAATACTTTGGAATATTTGATATATTTCCAAAATTTTCTGTCTTGTCCGGTGACCCACCGTTCAGCAAAACGTCGAAAATCTCACCCGGATAATCGATTGAAGAGTCGATTTCAGAAACCGTACCGCGGATATACTCGATTGCATCGCGGACCGTTTTGGCATCAAATTTTTCCAAGATGGCACGTGTATGAATTTTCACCGTTTCGGGAGATATCCCAAAATGTTGTGCAATTTCATTTCTGGTTGCACCAGCGGCAAGAAACTCTAACAGTTCCCTTTGCCGTGTTGTTAAAATTGGTGGCCGCACAAAAATACTCTATAACAAAAACGCTTACAGGGTATGTAACATTTTGCGGCCAATATTCAACATCGCCGCGCAATCTGTGTTATTTTGCAAGTTTTTAAATGTCGAACAGATCGAAACAACGCACTAATGTAGCGTTTCATCTGCATCTTGATCCCCATACAGCGGGGTCATTTGTGCAACGATCACTGAATTTTCATCTAAAGCGCGCTGCATCAACGCGCGTTCCTCGTCTGGAATATCATGGCCTTCGTCTTCGCGCTCTTCGATTGTGCCGTACCCAGTTACATCCAAAGGCGCAAGATCGGCCTGTTTTAGGATCGCAACAGTTTCACGCACGGCCTCGGCTTCATCGACACCGCTGGAATAACAAATCAATGCAGCGCCTGTTGCATCTTTGGGCAAACCATCATTTTTGTTCCGACCAACCTGCACCAACAGGGTGAACACCTTTTGCTTTGCTGGTTTTTTTGTTTTTTCAGACATGAACGGCCCAAACTATTTTCGCTATGGCGCAGATGTATCTGGTCACGGGCGAGATTGTAAGTTTTATTTTGCACCTTGCCAAAGCCAATTTAAGCAATAGCGGTCAGAGATTTGTGGCCAATGAATAATCGCCAGCGCACGCGTTTGATTAAAATCAAATTCAACATGTTTACAAATAGCG
>RFZH01000183.1 GCA_009920815.1 Paracoccaceae bacterium | reverse complement strand
AACTGGATCTGCAGTGTGGAACATGCCAGGGCCGTGAACCCATGTGCCCAGCATTTTCAGATCTTTGGTTTCTGCGTCTTTCATGTGACGCTCGTGCATTTTCCAGAACGCATACGATGCGGCGTCTGCGTCTTGCACCATGAACGGCAGTTCGAATACTTCGGTGGTCGGGTAACGACCTGGGGTATAGCCCACAACAACCCAACCGATGTCGACGATACCGTCTTGAACGTGGTCAATCAGCTCTGGCGGTGTGCCGCCCAATGACATGGTTGCATAACGTTCGATTTTGATTCGACCGTTTGAGTTGCGTTCCAGGTTGTTCGCCCAGACGTCCAAAATTTCGACAGGAACGTTTGCGCCCGCTGGCAAGAAATGTTCCAATTTTAGAGTAACTTCTTGGGCAAATGCAGCTGTCGCTGTCAAAGCCGCCATTGCGACGCCACCTAGGAATCCGAGCGTCTTTCTTCTTGTGGTCATAGTCTTTCCTCCCGTTGACCGATGGTTTGATACCAACTTTCTTCTGATATTGAGTATATTTGCTAATTATATGTATGGCTACTATTTTTTGATAAGGTGATTTTTCCAAAAAGAACCATACGTTTGCGTTTCAAATATGCCTTTCCACTGTTGCGTCCGCTGGATGTTCGGACGTGGGTTGATACCGGCGCATCAGCGTCTGAAACTGTGCGCGGCATTCTTGGAAAAGATTAACATGAGACCCAGCCAAAATAGCAAGTAAATTTGAGCGCAAAATAAAACGCCTCCACGCGTGCAGCGCCAATAACCGCGCAGCGTGGACATCGACGTCAAGCTGCGGGTCATGCTGCGCCAGAGATGTCAGAAACCCCGAAAGCCAGATCAGGTCATCGATTTTTGCAGCATGATCCGCTTTTTCAACGATCCAACGGGGAAGCGCGGCACGCTCAACCGTCGCAAGCAGCTGAGCGTCATCTGAATTTGCGCACATGCGCAAGCCAGTGTTCTGTCCAATCCAAAATATACTATCGTTTTGGGTGGGCGCCTCTTGGCTTATCTGTTCACCGCGTGGATCCACCACAACCAATTGCAATTGGTTTGGCGCATCAGCGGGTGTTTCATACACCAGATCCGCGACAGCGATTGTTTTGGTCGCCGCATCCTGCGTCAAGGAATAGCATGACATGCGTCCCGATTTTTCGGTGATGATCCAAGCATCCCGGCGCAATCGATGCACCGCGACGCGAATGGCTTGGGGCGTGATGCCAAGCAAACCCAATATTGCCGTCAAATCGCGGTTTTGGATGGCACCCGCGTTCAACCGCAGGCGATCGCCCATCAACGTCACAATCAATGACCAAACCTTTAACCCACCGCGCCCGTTAAGCGCGGCAGCAAGATCAATCAATGTCGGTGACGCGTTTTGCATTTAATTGGCAACCATTGTCAAAAGCTCGTAATCGGCAATGACCTCGTCATCCTGATTGGTCAAGCGAACAGCCCAGCGCACTTCGCCATACTCGGCATTTCTCGGGGCCTTTTGCATCACGCTCAAGGCTACTTTCAAATGATCACCTGCGACAACAGGTTTTTTGAACCGCAGATTGTCCAAGCCTGTGTTGGCCAAGACAGGGCCTTCGTTGGGTTCAACAAACAGACCCGCCGCGAAAGATACCAGCAAATACCCATGCGCCACGCGATCCGGAAAAAACGGATTCCGCTTTGCCGCATCGGCATCCATGTGCGCATAAAATGTGTCGCCTGTGAAATGGGCGAAATGTTCGATGTCCTCTAACGTGATCTCGCGCGCTTCGGAAAACAAAGTGTCGCCCAAGCGCAGATCACCAAAACGACGTTGGAACGGGTGGATTTCGTGTTCTTGTTGCGCAGCGCCACGGACCCATGTGTTCGTCACAGCTTGTAATATCTGTGGGCTGCCTTGGATTGCGGTGCGTTGCATAAAATGTTTCACACCGCGAATGCCCCCCAATTCTTCGAATTCCAACGCGGTCTCGGCGTCATTGGTAAAGACAGATGCAACAAGGCTGCCGCCGCCCAAGTTTGCCAAACGCGCAGCGTGATCCGATGATGTATAGGGCAGGATTGTGCTGACGGGGCCAAAAGCTTCGTTGCTGTGAATGATGTCGGCCGTGTCAGGATCAGAACATCGCAACAACGTCGGTGCAACAAATGCGCCCCCTTGGGTGCCTTCACCGATTGGCGAAAATCCGTCTTGACCGCCATAAACGATCTCGGCCTGTTGGGACAATTGGGCGATTTTCTCCAGAACGTCCAATTTCTGTTCTTGCGACACCAAAGCTCCCATTTTGACACCATCAACCCTAGGGTCACCGATCGTGACCTTTGCAAGGCGCGCGGACAGGGCCGCTTGCACAGGCTCGACCATTGCTGCGGGTACAATGATGCGACGCACGGCGGTACATTTCTGGCCGGCTTTCACGGTCATTTCCCGTGTGACCTCTTTGATGAACAAATCAAACTCGGGCGATTCCGCTGTGGCATCCAAACCAAGGATCGACGCATTCAAGCTGTCTTGTTCAGCGGTATAGCTTACGCCATTTTGCGTGATGGCAGGATGGGTTTTGAACATCTGTGACGTCGCTGCAGAGCCGGTGAACGTCACGGTGTCCTGACACCCCAAAAGGTCAAGCGTATTGCCCAATCCGCCCGTTACCAATTGGACAGCCCCCTTTGGCAAAAGGCCACTTTGATCCATCAAGCGCACACAGAGCTCGGTCACATAACATGTGGCCGTTGCCGGTTTAACAATAGACGGAACCCCCGACAAAAGCGTGGGCGCAAGTTTTTCCAACATACCCCAAACGGGAAAGTTAAATGCGTTGATATGAACCGCAACGCCCTGTTTTGATGTATAAATATGTTGACCTAAAAACGAACCCGTTTTACCAAATTGTTCGATATCGCCATCGACGATAATCGTGGTATTCGGCAGTTCACGACGCCCTTTTGCAGAATACACAAACATGGTGCCGATGCCGCCATCAACGTCAATCATGTGATCAGATAATGTAGCACCTGTGGCAAACGACAAATCGTAAAGGCTTTGCTTGTGCTCGTTCAAATACAGCGCCAAACCCTTAATCATTTTCGCACGTTGATGAAACGTCATCGTGCGCAACGCGGGTGCACCATGATCGTTTGCGAATTGCAACATGCCGGCATAATCCAATCCGTCATTACCTGCAGTCGCAAAGTCAGCACCCGTAATGGCATGATTGATCAAACGCGCAGAGCTATTTGCCGACACCCATTCACCCTTAACAAAACTCGACACATTGATCATTTTGCAACCTTTTCGAAAACTTGAGTCGATTTAATAATTGACCGAACGGTTGGTTTATGCAAGTCTTTTTAAAAATATTAGGACAAACCGATGCAAAGCATTTCTGATACCCTGCTTGTCACAGCCCATGAAACATGGGTTGAAATCACGTTAAATCGCCCAGATCGATTGAACAGTTTTAACGACGACATGCACCGTGCGCTGTATGCGGCTTTGACCGAATCTCGTAACACAGGAATGCGGGCCGTCTTGCTGACAGGGGCGGGACGCGGGTTTTGCGCAGGTCAGGATTTAGGGGATCGTGATCCTTCAAAAATGACTGAGGCGCCCGATTTGTCGAAAACATTGACCACCTTTTACAATCCACTCGTGCGCTTGTTAAAGGCGATGGAATGTCCCGTAATTTGCGCCGTAAACGGCGTGGCTGCGGGGGCTGGTGCAAACCTTGCGCTGGCCTGTGATATCGTGATCGCGTCCGAAAAGGCCAAGTTCATCCAATCCTTTGCCAAGGTCGGATTGGTCCCCGATAGCGGCGGAACGTGGACTTTGCGTCATTTGATCGGCGAAGCCCGCGCCAAGGCATTGGCCTTGACCGCCGAACCCATGACCGCGACACAAGCCGCAGATTGGGGTATGATCTGGAAAACATTGCCAGAGGATGAATATTTGGACCATGCCCGCGCCTTGGCCGCGCAATTTGGATCCGCACCAACCATCGGTTTGGCGATGACCAAAGCCGCGATCCAGGCCGCCGCGACAAACACATTGGACGAACAATTGGACCTAGAAGCCGCCAGCCAGAAAATCTGTGGTCAGACGCCCGATTATGCCGAAGGCGTCAGCGCATTTTTACAAAAGCGCGCACCCAATTTTACGGGAAAACGGTCATGAGCAAATCCATCGCAGAACGATCCGCAGCCGCTTTGATGAAAAACGACCATGCCTCGAAATGGTTCGGATTTGAAATCGTGTCCGTGTCTGAAGGCGCGGCGACCTTGGCCATGACCGTGCGCCAAGATCATTGTAACGGCCACGGAACGTTGCACGGCGGCGTTAGCTTTGCCTTGGCCGATAGCGCGTTCGCCTTTGCCTGCAACAGCCGCAATCAGGCAACCGTCGCGCAAAGCAATAGCATTCTGTATCTGGCACCCGGTCACATCGGCGATCGCATGACAGCGACCGCCCGCGAAGTGTCGTTAAAGGGGCGCACAGGATTATATGACGTGACCGTCACCAACCAAGATGGCACAGTGATCGCCGAATTTCGCGGCCAATCGCGCGCCATTGGCAAACCCTTATTTGATGCGGAAGGACCACAGGAATGAAAGATCTTACCCCCCCGAAAT
>RFZH01000182.1 GCA_009920815.1 Paracoccaceae bacterium | reverse complement strand
GTTTTTTAATGAAAACCGATAGTTTTCGCGACTAAACTGCCCATCTGGTCCCTTGAACGCTTGGATATTGTTTAGATCTTTTGCGACGGCTGCATCATCAACCGAAAGGGCGATCCGCTCGGCCTCTGAATCTAGCGCTGTTTCGATCACAACCCGCGACAGGACGCGATTTGTGATGCCAAAAGCTTGGGCTTGCTGCATGCTCAGTTGTTGGCCAAATTGGGCTTCGGTCGCACGCAATTCGTTTTGCAAGGCGCGCGCATAGGTGGTGACCGGAATATCGCGATCCCCAACGGCGCCGATCGATTGCACTGATCCGCCCAAATTTGCCGCACCAAAGCCCGCGAGGCCTAGAAACAAAAAGCCAAGTAAGATCCACGAAAAGATGCGTGTCATCGGTTTGCTGTTCGACGCCATTGCCCGTCCCCCAATTAAATTTGCACAATGTTTATGCGCCCTTGGCGTCAGGGGCAAGGCGCAAGGTGGCTTGAATTAACCGATCAACCAAAATTTCTATGGTTTTTTCATCAATATTTGCAAAAGCAAGGCGCAAATGATTTTCGGCTGTGGACATTTCAGCCGGTGCGAAAAACGTACCTGGCAAACCAAGCACCGATTGGTCTTGTAAAATCGCAGGGGCCGCCTTGGAACCAAGATGCGTCATTGGGTGTTCGACATAGGCAAAATAGGCACCAACGCCCATCAGCCGCCATCCATGATCAGACAAAGGGGCAAAGCCATCACGCATCACCTTTGCTTTGGACAGGGTCGCGCGACGTTCGGATGCCACCCAATCTTGCAAATGTTCTAATCCCCAAAGTGCCGCTTTTTGCCCCAATTGTGCGGGGCAAATCGTAACTGTGTCCAAGAATTTTTCTATATGTTTGATCTGGGCAGGCGATGCGATCACCGCCCCAACACGGTGTCCGGTAAGGCGATAAGCCTTGGAAAAGGAATAGAGCGTTATCAATGTATCGCCCCAGCGATCATCCTGCATCAGATCATGTGGTGCGCCGTCCGCGGAATGGAAATCCTTATAGGTTTCGTCGACGATCAAGGCGATTCCACGCGATTGGCACAAGTCATAAAAGGCGCGCAGCAACGTGGCTGGGTATTCAACGCCACAGGGATTGTTAGGGCTGACCAGTATGATCGCCTTGGTTCGTGGTCCAATCATCAGCGCGGCACGTTCAGGATCAGGAAGCAAGGCTTTGTCACAAATTAACGCTTGGGTTTTTACACCTGCCATGCGCAGCCACATGTCATGATTGAAATACCATGGTGCTGGCAAGATCACATCGTCACCATCTACGCAAAGTGTCGCGATTGCGGCGCAAAATGCTTGGTTGCAACCTGATGTAATCGCAACATTTTCCATCGAGGCATCACAGCCATAGCTGCGGTTCCAATGCTGGGCCAATGCATTGCGCAAATCCGCATTGCCCAAGATTGGCCCATACAAATGCGTATCATCGTGCGACAGGACCATGTCGGACATAGCCTGCCGCATCGCCAATGGGGGCGGTGCGGTGGGCGCGGCTTGGCTGACGTCAATAAAGGGGCGATCTTGCGAAAAAGACAGGCCGCGCAACCATTGTCGCGCGGCCATTATTGGCGGGGCAGACACCGTCGATGTGATGCCGCCGATGGTCATGGATCAATCCTTGCCGCGATAGGGTTCGACGTATTGTAACGCCATGTCCCACGGGAAAAATATCCAGGTGTCTTGTGATACCGATGTGATATAGGTGTCGGCTTGTTTTTCACCTTCGGGTTTTGCGTATACGCAGGCAAAATGCGCCTTTGGATAAATCGAACGCACCAACTCCAATGTTTTGCCGCTATCAACCAAATCGTCGATGATCAAAATGCCTTCGCCATCGCCCATCATTTCGGCATTCGGGGATTTCAAAACTTTTGCTTCGCGGCGTTCATCTGCGGCACCGCCCGAAGAGTGATAGGATTTGACACTGATTGTATCCACGGTACGAATATCCAATTCACGCGCAATGATCATCGCAGGCGCCATACCGCCGCGGGTGATCGCGACCACCGCACGCCACGCACCATCATCTGGTCCGCGCCCATCCAAACGCCACGCCAAAGCGCGCGCGTCACGGTGAATTTGGTCCCAACTGACATGGAAACCTTTTTCGTGGGGTAAACGTTCTGTCATGCTTCTTTCTTTCCTGTAACCACGTCAATATCTGGGGCGTCGACCGCTTTCATGCCCACCACGTGATATCCTGCGTCTACATGGAGGTTTTCCCCTGTCACGCCGGAACCGAGATCAGACAACAGGTAGAGCGCTGATTTGCCCACATCCTCGATTGTCACATTGCGGCGTAGGGGCGAATTCAATTCGTTCCATTTCATGATGTAGCGGAAATCACCAATGCCCGACGCGGCCAGCGTTTTGATGGGGCCCGCCGAAATCGCATTAACACGGATGTTTTGTTTGCCCAGGTCTTCGGCCAGATATTTCACCGATGCTTCCAACGCTGCCTTTGCAACGCCCATCACATTGTAATGCGGCATTACCTGTTCTGCGCCATAGTACGTCATGGTCAAGGCAGAGCCGCCATCAGTCATCAACCGCTCGGCGCGTTTTACAACTGCGGTAAAGGAATAAACCGAAATATCCATCGTCATCATGAAATTGTCGCGGCTGGTGTCTACATAGCGGCCGCGCAATTCATTTTTATCAGAAAACCCAATCGCATGAACGATAAAGTCTAGTTTACCCCAACGTTTTTCGATTTCGTCAAATACAGCGTCGACAGAGTCCATGTCTGTCACATCACATTCGACCAAAAAATCACTGCCCATCTGGGCGGCCAGCGGGGCCACACGTTTCTTTAATGCTTCGCCTTGGTAGGAAAATGCCAATTCCGCACCGGCATCACCGCAGGCTTTGGCAATACCCCATGCGATTGATTTGTCATTCGCCAGACCCATAATCAGTCCGCGCTTTCCTGCCATTAGATTATTTGACATTTATCTGTCTCCGCCCATAAAACTCTGGGCAAGGTTTAAAATATCACGGCGGGTGTAGCAAGCCGCTATCTTACACAAGTTTCCTATTGTTATACCGAGGAGTAGCACACCATGTCAGACCGGACAGGAATTTTTGCAGGTGACGATCCGTTTGTTTTGGCGCAAAGCTGGATTTCGGCGGCCGAGGAGGGCGAGCTGAACGATCCAAACGCAATTGCGTTGTCAACTGTTGATGCAACAGGTTTGCCAAATGTGCGTATGGTTTTGTTAAAAGATATCGAAGCGGATGCGTTTGTCTTTTACACCAATTACGGAAGCGTTAAATCCCAAGAACTTGAATCTGCTGGCAAGGCTGCGTTTGTTTGGCATTCCAAAGCGTTACGCCGTCAAATTCGTGTGCGTGGACACGTCGAAAAAGAACAGGGTCCGCAGGCGGATGATTATTATGCGTCCCGGTCATTGAAAAGCAGAATCGGCGCTTGGGCATCGCAGCAGTCACAACCCTTGTCGTCGCGTACCTCCCTGATGGCGGATGTCGCCAAGCTTGGGGCTAAATATGGTCTCAATCCGCCGCGTCCCGAGTTTTGGGGTGGCTGGCGCATCCGGCCTGTGGAAATTGAATTCTGGGCTGATGGCGATTTTCGATTACACGACCGCTTTCGTTGGACACGATCATCACCAGATGCAAATTGGATATCACAAAGATTGTATCCGTGATAAACTTTATTCGTTTTGGTTGATTGATTTCATGTAACGTGAACTTAAAGTGCCGTGTCAAAAGGATAAAAATTGGTTGCATAAACTTTCGTTATATAGCATCAACGTTCGTAGGGGATGAAATCTAACGCGGTGAATTAAGTGATACAACAATCGTTAAAAGAAATATCAGGGGTGGTGAAATGGTTTGATCCGGCCAAGGGGTTTGGATTTATAATTTCGGACGACACGCAAACAGACATTCTTTTGCATGCAAATGTGTTGCGCAATTATGGGCAGAGTTCGGTCGCGGATGGGGCAAGAATTAGGTTCTTTGCACAAGAAACAGTGCGGGGAATGCAAGCCACCAGTGTGGTTCAAATTGTTCCACCAGAGAGTCAGATTGCAGCATTAAGCGATTTTGAGGATGTTGATCCCGAAATTTTAGCGCAGCTGCCCTTTAACCCCGCACGTGTCAGATGGTTTGACAAGGGTAAAGGGTTCGGTTTCGCCAATGTTTGGGGGGAAAACGACGATATCTTTGTACATATCGAAGTCTTGCGTCGGTCTGGCTTAGCTGATCTAAATGCGGGCGAGGCCATCACGTTACGCGTAATCGATGGCAAGCGTGGTAAAATGGCGGCCGAAGTATGTTCTTGGGAAAGCGTGTTAAAAGACTAAGTGTTGCGTTATTGATCTATGTGGCCACGGGACCATTGGTCCATGCGGCCTGCACGATTGATCGCGTTTCCCTTAAAAGTGGCGCGTCCGAGGTAAGGTTCACCGTTGAGGTGGCGCAGACCGACCAAGAACGCGCGGTTGGTTTGATGAATCGTAAAAGCATGCCGAAATCAAGCGGCATGCTTTTTGTTTTTCCATCCTCTGGTCCTGTCAGTTTTTGGATGAGAAATACCTATATCCCACTTGATATGATTTTTCTCGATGATCGCGGGATCGTTAAAAAAGTCCACGAGGCCGCCGTTCCGTT
>RFZH01000181.1 GCA_009920815.1 Paracoccaceae bacterium | reverse complement strand
CGATATGTCATGCAAAACATCAATCGGACCAAACGATTTGTCCACATGCCGCAACTCTAATACTGCTGTCTTGCTCATCGATGATCCTCACTTCTTTTTGTTGGTTGATGCGTTGGTAGCAATTTGGCGGAATGTGTCGTTCATCAATACCGCAACCAAGAGCAAGACACCGATAAAGAGCATATTCAGATCTTTATCAAAGGTAGTGAAATTAATGCCTTGAAATACGATGCCAAAGGTCAGTGTACCGAACACTGTGCCCGTGACGGTGCCAAATCCCCCCGTCAACAAGACGCCACCAACAACCACGCAAATGATCGAATTAAAGATCATCCCAAACTGTGTTGTCGTACTCGCGGTATTTGCCAAGGTCGCCTCGGTCATACCAACCAAGGCTGCAGCCATTGCAGACAGCATAAACAAAGCAATTTTCAGTCGGTTGGTCGGGATGCCTGCGTTGCGGGCACTTTCTTGATCGCCGCCCATCGCGAAAATCCAATTGCCCCAAGGTGAAATATGGAGAATGTAAAAACATACGATAGCGACGAAAATCCAAATAAAGAAAGAGCTTTGCAAGCTACGGAATATTGTCGTCGCACTTTCGCCTTCGCCCAAAATAAGAGTATGATAGTCCCCCATCAAAAATTCAGAGACCGGTCCGATATCTTGAAGACTGTGTTGTGTGGTCCCTGCCAGTTGTTTTGACACATAGGCGTTCAGACCAGCAATTACGAAAAGGGTCGCCAAGGTCACAATAAGCGACGGCACCTTTGTGCGCGTGACCAATAAACCGTTCAAAAATCCGATGCCGCCGGCAACGGCCATACTGAGTGCAGCGCCCACCCAATAATTCATGCCATATAAGCCCACGGCTATGGCAAGCACGATGCCACCCGCAGGGATTAAAGCGCCGACTGATATGTCCAATTCGCCAGCAATCATCAAAAAGCCGATTGGGATGGCAATGATGCCGACCTTCGATGCAAAGTTAAGCCATGTTGACGACCCAAGCGCCGTTAGAAAATTTTTGTCCCAGCCAAAGTAACCAAAAAACAAAAAGATCAGAATAAAACCTGCGGCTGCCCCTGCTTCGGGGCGTCGAAAAAGACCCAGTAACGAAAATCCGCCGCCCTGGTTTTCGTTTTTGGAATTTTGTTGATTTGCCATCGATGTCTTTCCCAGCGTCTATATTGGCTAATGCGGTTACAATAAACCGCGCAAGTGAGTCCTTCGGCCAGACGATACCAGCCGAAGGATGTTAGGTAGATTAACGTGCGCCCAATGCTGCGCCCGCTTTGACGGCATCAACGTTTGATGCATCAATAATCGCTGGACCAGTTAGAACCGGATCAGTTGAAATTTCAGTGCCGAATTTCAAATTTGCAAACAACATTGATGTTGACAAGAACCCTTGTAGATAAGGCTGTTGGTCAATCGCCATTGTTTGTGTCCCTGCTGAAATACGCTCAAGCGATGCTGGGCTAAAGTCGAACGCGCTAACCATGATGTTTGCACCAGTTTGTTCAACCGCGTTTGCACCCGCTGCTGCGCCAAAGTCCGCACATGATACCATTGCATCAATGCTGCTGTCGCCGATGAATTCGGCTTTCAACGCTTCGGCGGTACCTGTAACGTCACCATCCAAGTTTGGTGGTGTGTTTAGAACAGTTACTTTTGCGCCTGCTGCTGCTGCGCCGTCGGTCACGCCGCGGCAACGTTCTTCGAGGTTGATCGCGCCTGGAACTTGGATATGGCACAGGATGTGTTTCGCGCCTTTTTCGGCCAAGTATTTACCGCCGCCGAAACCAGCCGCATATTCGTCAGAACCGAAATAGTTGATCGCACCGATTTCCGCTTTTACAGGCAGACCTGAGTTGTACTGCATGATTTTGATGCCTTGGGCCGCTGCCGCTTGCAACGCTGGGATTTGTGCATCTGGAACCCAAACTGGGATCGCGATACCGTCAACACCTTGTGCAACCGCTTGATTGATCAAGGTAACCAGGTCAGGACCAAAGTTTTCATAGTTTTGGGTACGCAAATACTGAACTGTACCGCCGTTTGCTTCAACCATATGTGTCGCGTCATCAACGCCTTTTTTGATCTTGTCCATGAACGCGTCTTCGACAGAACCCGCGATAACGGCAATGTTTTGTGCCATTGATGTTGTAGCTGTAAAGCCCAGTGCTGCTGCGCAAATTGCCGCGCTTACCAGTAGTTTTTTCATCATTTTCCTCCCTATAGTGGCCGCCATTGCGACTGATGAAACCATGACCCTGAATAAATATTATCTTGGATCAATCCTTTTATTCCGCAGGGGTTGCGCCCGATTTGGCCGCTTGCTTCGCCCGCAGTTTTTCTTTCTTTTTCTTGAAACGTTCTTTCATAAGCTCGTCGGATTCCTTGGACCCATCGTGCCAAGTGCCGAACCATTTATCCAATGGCACCAAACCTTCGCCGCCATAGTTCACTTCGAAATATTTATGATGCAGATAGTGGGCATAGGCATGGCTATCCAATGCGGCCTCACCCCCCAGTTCCAGCTTTTCAAACCCGATATGCCCATTAATCGCGCCATATCCTGTCGAATTCAGCTGGAACAACGCAACAATTGGGTTCGATGGAATGATCAGATGCCATAACATTTCCGAGAAAAAGAACGTGCTTTCGACCGGGTGCATTGACATGGACGACCATGGGCTGGGGTTGATCGAATTATGGTGGATCGAATGGATCCATTTGTACAAAACACCCTGATGGATCAACCAATGCCCGCAGAAAAAGTGGATTTCATGGATCGCAGGCACCAACAGGGTCAAAATGACCAACCAGATCCAGTTGTTTTGCCAATCCATCCAGCCAAAGGCATGAATGCCATTTGTGAAACACCAAAGGAAAAACACCTGAACCAATGTCCAAATCGGAATGGATAAGAAAAACGTTCGCAGGAAATTATCGATGTTTTGGCTTTTGAACCAAAACACATCAGACGGGTTTTCAGACGGAAATTTCGAATTGTATTTGAACCGCGTTCCTTGCTTGCGGCGAACATAATAAAATAGCTCGATCGATCCATACATGACAAAAATGCCGCCCGCATTAATCGCATAAAGGATCAATGTCATTTCAGGCGAGAATGTTTTGAACGCGTCGAGATTGGGCTGTATGATCAAAAACCAATATGCCAAGGATACGACCATATGGAATGTGTTCCACGGCCACAGGTATTCGATCACAAAATGCGCCATCTTGCCCCAGCGCCCTTCCCAAAAGGGCGCAATTTGCAACGGCTTATTGGGCGTCCAATTTCCGCGTTTGTCGCGTGTACCGATAGACGTGTCGTCCATTTCAATTCCTTGTATCTCGTGGAACTTAAAGTAAAGAGCGTTGAAGTTTAGCTTGACAAAATAAAATGAATTAATTCAATTATTTTCAAAATGGTTCTTATTTTTGATATCATTTCATATCAAAGCTTGCTTAAAATGAAATGATTTGAGGTGACAGAATGGCAAAACGACCCACAATCCCTGACCTGGCCCAAGCGGCAGGCGTATCAATATCGACGGTAAATCGCGTCATTAATAATGCCGAATCTGTTCGCCAATCTACGCGCGAACTGGTTTTTCGCGTCGCGCAAGAGATCGGCTTTTATGGGCTAGGAACCATCCAACATGCCATTCACGTACATCGCGAAAGTTTTCGGTTTGGGGTCTTGCTTTTGCAAAAGCATCGCCAGTTTTACGCGTCTTTGTCTCAGGCACTTAAGCTCGCTGCTGAAAAAAGATTGGACAAACGGATCGAGCTGTTTATCGAACATTTAGATGATTTATCACCTCAAATTGTGTGCGAACGCCTAGAAGCTATGGCGCAAGACTGTGATGCTATTGCGCTGGTCTCGGCTGAACATCCACTGATCTCTAACAAAATAGACAGCATTTTGGAACGCGATATCCCCGTCTTTGGCCTGATCACACCACTGGCCGCCAAGGGCAATGTGGGGTTTGTGGGTTTGGACAATTTCAAAGTGGGGCGCACGGCCGCATGGGCATTTGACCAGATGTGCAAAGCACCAGGAAAAATTGGTATATTGCTGGGTAACAACCGGTATCGGAACCAAGATCAAAACGAAAGCGGGTTTCGATCCTATTTTCGTGAGAACAACCAGTCTTTTCAACTGCTTGAACCGCTTGCAACCTATGAATCTTCGGCCATTGCACGCGAAAAAACCGAAGAGCTGTTGTCAGAGCACCCAGATTTGCAGGGTCTGTTCATTTCAGGTGGCGGAATTACGGGCGCCATTGCCGCGCTGCGGGACTGCCCGCGTTCACGGGACCTTGTAATCGTTGGGTATGAATTATTTGACACCACGCGAACAGCACTTATCGAAGGCAATCTGTCGCTGGTCATCTCACATCCCTTGGACAGACTAGCAGAACAAACAATCGCCAATTTGATCCAATCCAAGGCCACGGGCCTTCAGAACGCTACGATCTCGACCCAGTTAGGGTTTGATATCTATACGCCAGAAAATCTCTAGGATTGCGTGGCCAAGGCAACGACCTGTTCTGCAATCGCTAATGAAGATGTCAGTCCGGGGGATTCAATGCCCAAAAGTGATATGACGCGGCCCGTGCGGTGGATTGAAAAATCACCCTGTGCAATCTTGGGCCTATACCCCACATAATCTGGCGTTAGATTACGATCATCCACGCCTGGCCAATAGGATCGCACGGCTTGGC
>RFZH01000019.1 GCA_009920815.1 Paracoccaceae bacterium | reverse complement strand
AATTGCGGTGAATTTCACCCTCATCTGGTTTTTCAAGCCCGGCCATCATCTTGATCAATGTTGCCTTGCCCGTGCCATTTGGCGTCAAAACACCCAAACACGTTCCAATTTCTACCCGAAATGATACCCGATCCAATATTATTTTCGGCGAGTGTCTTTCCAAAATGATTTGCTGACGTTGTTAAATTCTAGCAGTTACGTCTTTTGGCTATTGCATTGGCATCGCGCAGTTTGTGGTCGTTATGCCAACGTTCTCTGGAATAGAATAGTTAGAATTACTGATTAATTAAAGTCTTATAATCAAATGAAAAGGCCGGCAGATTTGCCGGCCCTTTTTAACCCTTCATTGAGTCCCAAAAGGACTTAACCGACGAGAAAAAGCTAGAACTTTCAGGGTTATTATCCTCTGAAAGTTCTTCAAATTCGCGCAGCAATTCTTTCTGACGGATGGTCAAATTGACCGGTGTTTCTACGGCTAATTCAATAAACATATCGCCAACTTGGTTAGAACGAACTGCGGGCATGCCCTTGGCGCGTAACCGCATCTGGCGGCCCGATTGAGACCCAGCAGGTACCTTTACACGGCTACGTCCACCGTCAATTGTAGGGACTTCGATATCTCCGCCGAGCGCTGCTGCTGCCATAGAGACTGGAACGCGGCAGAAAAGATTGTTTCCTTCGCGTTGGAAAATCTCATGCGTGGCAACCTCAATAAAGATGTAAAGATCACCTGATGTCCCCCCACGCAAGCCGGCTTCGCCTTCGCCGGATAAACGAATGCGCGTGCCTGTTTCAACTCCGGCAGGAATGTTTACGCTAAGCGTGCGGTCTTTTTCAGTGCGTCCTTGACCCGAACAAGATTTGCAAGGGTTCTTGATAATTTGGCCAGCGCCTGAACAGGTCGGACAGGTCCGTTCTACCGTGAAAAAACCCTGCGTCGCGCGGACTTTTCCCATACCCGAACAGGTTGGGCATGTCGCCGGCTCAGAGCCACCTTCTGCGCCAGTGCCAGAACAAGAATTACACTGAACCGATGTTGGAACATTGATGGTTTTTTGCGCGCCTGTGAACGCATCCTCAAGTGAGATACGCATGTTATATCGCAAATCCGCGCCGCGGGTCGAACGCTGGCGTCCACCACCACGTCCACCACCCATGAAATCACCGAACAGATCGTCAAATACGTCGGAAAACGCGCTTGAAAAATCACCGCCGCCGCCATAGCCACCACCTGAACGACCGCCGCCCATGCCACCTTCGAATGCGGCATGGCCATACCGGTCGTAGGCCGCCTTTTTGTTGGCATCCTTGAGGACGTCGTAAGCTTCGTTGACTTCTTTGAACTGGGCCTCTGCGTTCGGGTTGTCCGAATTGCGGTCGGGGTGCAGTTCTTTGGCTTTTTTGCGATATGCTTTTTTTAGCTCGTCGGCCGAGGCACCTTTGGGCGCGCCAAGTACGTCGTAGTAATCACGTTTAGACATGAATTACGCCTCCTTTTGGACCATAGTGTACCCGCCTATTTTAACAGGCGGGTACACTATGTGATCGCCCTTAGCGTTTGTCGCCGCCCAAATCTTCGAAGTCGGCATCCAAGATGTCGTCATCACGGGCGTCATCGTTGCCATCCAGTGGGCTGCGATCATCTGCATCATCCTGAGACGCTTTGTAAATCGCTTCTCCAAGACGCATCGCTGCTTCTGTGACGTTTTGAATACCAGATTTGATCTTGCCGGCATTGTCGGTTTCCAATTCGTCTTTTAATGCGGCAATTGCCAATTCGATTGCCTCGACAGTTGTTGGATCGACCTTGTCGCCATGCTCTTCGACCTGCTTTTCCGTTGTGTGGATCAGGCTTTCGGCTTGGTTTTTCGCTTCAATCAATTCACGACGCTCTTTATCGCTTTCGGCGTTTTCTTCGGCTTCGCGCACCATACGATCGATATCTTCGTCAGATAGGCCACCAGACGCTTGGATCGTGATCTTTTGCTCTTTGCCGGTGCCTTTGTCTTTCGCAGAAACCGAAACAATTCCATTGGCGTCGATGTCAAAGGTGACTTCGATCTGTGGCATGCCGCGTGGCGCAGGCGGGATGTTTTCCAGGTTGAATTGACCCAGAATTTTGTTGTCTGCGGCCATTTCGCGTTCGCCTTGGAATACACGAATGGTTACCGCGTTTTGGTTGTCTTCTGCGGTTGAGAACACTTGTGATTTTTTGGTCGGGATCGTTGTGTTGCGATCGATCAAACGTGTGAACACACCGCCCAATGTCTCGATACCCAAGGACAATGGTGTCACGTCTAACAAAACAACGTCTTTCACGTCGCCTTGCAAAACGCCCGCTTGGATTGCGGCACCCATGGCCACCACTTCGTCGGGGTTCACACCCTTGTGTGGCTCTTTGCCAAAGAATTTTGTGACCTCTTCGATCACTTTTGGCATACGGGTCATACCTCCAACCAAAACAACTTCGTCGATGTCTGATGTGGACAAACCTGCATCTTTCAACGCCGCTTGACAGGGCTTGATCGAAGCTTTGATCAGGTCACCGACCAAGGATTCCAATTTCGCACGTGTCAGTTTCATGACCATGTGCAAAGGTTGGCCTGTTTTGCCGTCCATCGAAATAAACGGCTGGTTGATTTCTGTTTGGCTGGACGAAGACAGTTCGATTTTCGCTTTTTCCGCCGCTTCTTTAAGACGCTGCAGCGCCATTTTGTCCGCAGTTAGATCAACGCCATTTTCTTTTTTGAATTCGTCGGCAAGGTAATTCACGATGCGCATGTCGAAATCTTCGCCGCCCAAGAACGTGTCGCCATTTGTTGATTTCACTTCGAACAAACCGTCGTCGATTTCCAGGATGGTTACGTCGAATGTACCGCCGCCAAGGTCATAAACCGCGATGGTTTTGCTTTCTTTTTTGTCCAAGCCATACGCAAGGGCTGCAGCTGTTGGTTCGTTGATGATACGAAGCACTTCCAAGCCCGCGATTTTGCCCGCGTCTTTGGTGGCCTGACGTTGTGCATCATTGAAATATGCAGGAACTGTGATAACCGCTTGGGTCACTTCTTCGCCCAAATAGCTTTCAGCAGTTTCTTTCATTTTTTGCAGCGTGAATGCAGAAATTTGGGCGGGGCTGTATTTATCGCCGCGCGCTTCGACCCATGCATCGCCGTTTCCGCCGTCAACGACAGTGAATGGTAAATTCTTTTTATCTTTTGCCAAATGTGAATCATCAACGCGGCGGCCGATCAAGCGTTTTACGCCAAAGATTGTGTTTGTTGGGTTTGTTACGGCCTGACGTTTTGCAGGCTGACCAACCAGACGTTCATCATCTGTAAATGCGACGATTGACGGTGTTGTACGCGCGCCTTCAGAGTTTTCAACAACCCGAGGCTGAGATCCATCCATAATAGCAACACAGCTGTTAGTGGTGCCGAGGTCGATACCAATTACTTTTCCCATTTTATGATCCCTCTCTAATTTAAGGCGATGACATGCGACGCGAACCCGTTTTGGCATTTACGCCGCGTATTCTTCGCATCTGGACAGCGGCCAAATTGCGACAGACGGTATATAGGGAGGGATGCAACGGGCTGCAAGCGCATTTTGGTGAATTTCTTGGAGTTTTGTCTCAGATTTTGGAGATATCGGCTGCACAAATCATTCTTCGCCCCTATTCACTTAGGTCAATGGGTTTTGGTATATTAATTTTGGTGAATAATGGAAACTATGAAATACCTTGCCATAGAATATAATTTTTTTGATTTACCCGTTTGAGCAATAAGGTTTTAGCTGAGAAACGGCAATTTTTTGAACCTTTCCCAAATGTGGCAATTGCTCTTTATGCATTGGCATAGCCGTGTCTATGATGGTCGATCTTGGGCGCTACCTATTTTTGATAATCGTTTTTTGCTATAAAATATTGAGCAGTTCGCGTAATGAGATTTGTTTTGTTTTGCTCGTTCAGACGTTCATTGGCATCTATAGGTCACACTTGTAAAATTTATCAAAATTGATTTAACAATACCGTAAGACTAACAACAAGAATTAGCAATTATCGGTTTGTCAGGCAGATCATAGAAAGAGCATCAGTGGATTACGCATTACTTACACAAACTATCCGCACCTTAGCCCTAATTGGTGGCGAAAAAATCATGGAAATTTACGCCCAAGATGATTTCGGCGTCGAAACAAAAAATGACGAAAGTCCCGTTACGCGCGCTGATCGTGCCGCTGATGCGGTGATCTTTGAAGGGTTGCGTACGGTGTTTCCTGATGTGACGATCGTGACCGAAGAACAATCTGAATCTCATACCCTAAGTGCGCAGAGTTTCCTAATTGTCGATCCGTTGGATGGTACAAAAGAGTTTATTAAACGACGTGGCGATTTTACTGTCAATATTGCCTATGTGGAAAACGGTGTGCCAACGCGTGGCGTTGTGTATGCGCCAGCAAAAGAACGATTGTTTTTTACAAATGAGCATGGACAATCTGTCGAAGAAACAGGACCCTTTGATGTTGAATGCATCGGAACAACACAGGAAATTTCGGTGAAAAAGCCAGATAACGATGCGCTGATTGTCGTAGCGTCTAAATCACATCGCGACCAAGCGACAGATGATTATATCAATGGATACAATATCGCTGACCTGACAGGGGCGGGCTCCTCTTTGAAATTCTGCCTTGTTGCAACGGGTGAAGCGGATCTTTACCCGCGTTTGGGCCGAACTATGGAATGGGACACCGCTGCAGGTCATGCCGTTTTGCGTGGCGCTGGTGGTCAAGTAGTACGCTTCGAAGATCATCAAGACCTAACCTATGGTAAAGCTGACTATGAAAACCCCTTTTTCATTGCATTCGCGCCAGGAGTCACTTTAAAAAATAAGCCATTCAAGACTAGCTAGTCCCATAGACTGATGCGCGCCGGTCAGGCATTTTGCAGCCATATTCTTATTGATGGGCCGAATGCTTTACCGCGTTTTCGTAATAAACTTGAACGCGATTACCAAGTCACGTTACCGCGCGCTGATGCGGACATTACACAGCTGAATGTGGATGATGTGCGTGAACTGTTTCGGATTTTCCTGACCTTTATTAAGGCGAACCTGAACGGACAAACCAAGTTGCGTATTAATGCCAGCTGGGCCAGCCAAGAAATATTTGTCACATCGTTTTCTGGAATGACCCTGCCCGGCGTGATTTACAAACAAGCAGATCTTGCCGCAGAGCTTACAAAGCTTGCCGAACGGTTTGGTGTGAAAACAGCACCTGTGTATCGCTCTGTCGACCAGAATTCGACTATACCACTTGAGACAATCGTCGATGGCGATCTTCAAGACCGGATTAGATCACTTTATAATCGTGACTTTATCAGTTTTGGCTTTTCAGCCTGGAGCAATTAGGCGGCTTGAGTGCGCTGGCTTTCGGTCAAGATTGTGTACAGTGTTGATGCATCCGGATTTGCGCGCAGCTTTGCGCAGACCGACGGATCCCGCAGTGTGCGTGAAGCCGATGCTAAAGCTTTTAGATGTTCAACACCTGCATTTTCAGGTGCGAAAAGGGCAAAGAATAGATCGACTGGCTGATGATCAACAGCACGGAATTCAACCGGCTTTTCAAGCAAAACAAACACACCACGGACCCGATCCAATTCAGGCAACCGCGCGTGCGGCAGGGCCACACCGTTACCAACACCTGTTGGGCCAAGGTTTTCGCGCTCCATCAATGCATCGACGGATTTTGATGAATCAATACCGTAGGCCGCATTCGCAATATCAGCGATTGCATATAACAGCCTTTTTTTACTCGAGGCCGCCGAGATTACCCGAACGGCCTCAGGCTTGAGCAAATCGAACAAATTCATTAATTGTTTACTTTCTCGTAAACGCCAATGCCTTTATTGGGGATCAATCCACCCGATGTTTCCGTCATCGCGACGGTACACAACATTAACGCTGTTTTTTCCTTCATTTCTAAACACGAGAAACTGGGCACCAGCTAGCTCCATCTGCATTACAGCCTCACCAGGGGACAAAGATGGGATCTTTGCCTCCATCTCGGCGATGATGATAGGTTGTAAAGTGTCTGGTTCCGATTCCTCGTAGTCGTCCTTTGACGCGAGGATATATGTGGAAGCGCCAGAAAGTTCAACAGGGTGTGTTCTTTCTTTGTGGTGATCCTTTAATCTGCGCTTGTAACGTCGCAGTTGCTTTTCCATTTTTTCACAGCAAGAATCGAAACTTGCATAAATTTCAGGGCTAGATGCGCGGGCTTGGGCCGTAAGGCCTGTTGACAGATGAACGGTTGCTTCGCAGACAAATTCGTGCCCGCTTTTGGAAAACACGACCAAAGCATCGGTTGGTCGTTCGGCATATTTTGACACCGCAGCACCGAGCTCGTCTTTGACATGCGTTTGCAAAGCTTCGCCGATGTCGATGTGCATTCCTGAAATTTGATACCGCATTGATACTCCTATTATTTTTAACGGATCTGTCCCGAACGCAGTATGCAAAAGGCAGCTGCGGGCGTTGCTTACGTCCGTTTTGGATTTTTTGGCGCTTATTCTGGAGCCTATGCATACGGCCCAAGACTCAGATCTATCGCTGACGCCAATACCTTTATTCAAGGCGAGGAAACGCCAGATGTCAATGAAAACATGTAAATGCTACCAAAAGCTTATCAGACGATTTTAAAATTTTCGCCCAAATAGACGCGTCGGACATTTTCATTTTCGACAACGTCCCGCGGGGTGCCTGACATCAGCACTTTGCCATCGTGCAAGATATAGGCGCGATCAACAATTTCTAGGGTTTCGCGCACATTATGATCGGTGATCAAAACACCTAGCCCGCGATCTTTGAGCGCTTTGACCAGCTTCCGAATGTCATCAACCGAAATCGGATCAACACCCGCAAATGGTTCATCCAATAACAAATATTTTGGATTGGCGGCCAATGCGCGCGCAATTTCTACGCGCCGCCGTTCACCGCCAGATAGGGCGATTGCGGGGGTCCGCCGCAGGTGTTCAATTGAAAATTCCCCCAACAGCTCTTCCAATCGCTCGCGACGCGTGTGGGGGTCTTTCTCGGACACATCTAAGATCGCCGCAATGTTATCTTCTACGCTAAGGCCGCGGAAAATCGACATTTCTTGTGGCAGATAGCCAATACCCATCCGTGCGCGACGATACATGGGCAGCGATGTCACATCGGTACCGTCAATTTTTACTTGGCCACCGTCCGGGTTTACCAAACCTGCGATGGCATAAAATGAAGTGGTTTTCCCCGATCCATTCGGGCCCAGCAACGCTACGACTTCGCCGCGCCGCAAATCCATGGAAACATCTCGGATGATCACGCGTTTTTTATAGCTTTTTCGCAGACCCTTGATCACAAGGCCCCTGTTTTGGTTGTCGCTGACCAGGGTTGCTTGGGTCATTCGGATTTTTTGCCTTCTTCATCTTTTTTGGGCGTCAAAACGGTTGTTACCCGACCTGTCATTTCTGCGGCACCGGTAATTGTATTCATTGTGATGCGCTGTGCGGTCATCGTATCTGTGCCTTGCTTGACGTATGCATTCCCTGTCAAAACCACTGTGTTCTCTAACAGGTAATAATCTGCACGATCCCCTTTTGCGATATCTTCGCCACTTAACAACACGACATTACCCGTGGCAATGATATGTTTAATTTCGCTCCTATCCTCTGTGTATTCGGCACGAACTTTTTCGGCGGTCAGGGTTGAGCCGCCCTGTATAACAACAACGTTGCCTTCCATAATCGAATAGCCCAACTCTTCCTCTAAGATCATGGTGTCAGCGGTCGCGTTTACCTCTTTATCTGCATCTTCTTGTAAAGTGCCAAACGAGGATGTGTTTTCTTGCGCCATGCTCATACCCGCAAAACCGCAGAGGAGCGCCGATAAAATCAGTCTTTTCACTCAATCATTCCCTTTTCTTGGGATCGTACACCACCGATACCCCACCTGTGAAGTGGATTTGCATCGGACCCCCTTTTGTTTGTCTGTTCATTTCCATGTGGCCCGCTTGCAATTTGGTTGCTGGACCAAGGCCATTGACAGGACCGTGCGCAACAATCTTGATGCCCCGATCATAGATCCACGCTTCGGGCGATGTCATTTGGTACCCATCTGTATTGGCGACAAAAACCGAACCTAATAAATGAACTTTGTCTTGATTGCGAAACACTGTTCCATTGTCTGATGTCAGCGTTACGTCCGGCTTTGTATCTGATGTGATAAGGACATTCACAGCATCCAAATGTGCAACACCATCTAGGGTTTCGTCCTGTTTAAGGGTCTGAGCAGAAATCCGAACATCGTCGCCTGCTTCGTTTGTGCCTGTATAAATCGGTTTTGAAACCTGTTGGTCTTTGATCCGTTGTTCTAATTCAAATGTGGCAAATGGGATTGCATTGGTGGATTCATTCCCCCGCGACAATAAAAAGATCGACGACAACATAAGAATAGCAATCAAGGGCAGAAATATTTTGAGGCCCCGCACAATCCTAGAATATAAAAGCCCTTGATGTGACATGCGAACCTTTCAAGGTCTAATGAGAAAAGATGTCTTCTTCTGGCCAGCCGGCTAAATCCAACTGCGCGCGTACAGGTAAGAAATCAAAGCACGCCTGCGCCAAATCGATCCGCCCTTCGCGCACAAGCCGTTCATTTAGCGTGTCACGCAATTTATGCAGAAACAAAACATCAGACGCTGCATAGTCCAGCTGCGCATTGGTTAACTCGGCTGCGCCCCAATCGCTTGATTGTTGCTGCTTTGAAATGTCGACGTTTAGCAATTCTTGCAAAAGGTTTTTTAATCCATGGCGGTCGGTATAAGTGCGCACCATTTTTGACGCGATTTTTGTGCAATATACCGGCGCGGCCAGCGCGCCAAAGGTATGATACATCGCAGCGATGTCAAAGCGGCCAAAATGGAACAGTTTCAGCACGTTTTTATCGGTCAAAAGGCGTTCAAGATTAGGTGCGGATGTTTGTCCCTGCGCGACCTGTACCAAATGTGCATGCCCGTCTCCGCCCGATAATTGAACCACGCACAACCGATCACGGTAGGGTCTAAGACCCATCGTTTCGCAATCAATCGCAACGATTGGTCCTAAATCCAGATCGTCTGGAAGATCGCCTTTGTACAGATAATTTGCCACGCTATATTCGCCTTTTTCGGATGTTCTTTCCAAAGGGAATAATGCTGTTACGTCTGTGACGCAACTCTTGACGCGTGATTTACGTGGTTGGGCGGTTGTTTGCACATAAATGACGCAGCGAAACCAAAGGAACGTCGTGCAAAGGCTGGACCAAAAGCACCGGTCATTTCATAGTTAAGAAAAACAGGGGACGACATATGACACCAAGTGATCTATTTGGATTGGCGGGAAAAACTGCTCTGGTGACGGGGGGCGCGACGGGTATTGGGCGTATGGCCGCGACGGGTCTAGCGGCCGCAGGGGCCACAGTTTACATCGCATCGCGCAAGCTGCAAAATTGTGTGGATGCGGCCGATGCGATCAACGCTGTGGGCTATGCGGGACATGTTCATGCCTTTGCAGGGGATGTAGGGTCGCAAGACGGGATTGACGCTATTGTACAAAGCCTTATTTCGCGTACGGATCGTTTGGACATTTTGATGAACAACGCAGGGCGCACATGGGGCGCACCATTGGGACAATTTCCCTATGATGCATGGGACAAGGTGATGACCTTGAACGTGACGGGCATGTTCCACCTAACGCAATCCTTGTTGGATCTATTGGAACGATCCTCGACCACCGATGATCCCGCGCGGGTGGTCAATGTTGGATCCGTCATGGGCGAAGTTGCCATGGGCGATGGGGCCTATTCCTATGCTATGTCGAAATCTGCAGTCCATCAAATGACCCGTATTTTGGCCAAAGAACTGTCGCCCCGACATATTACCGTCAATGCCTTGGCCCCTGGACCGTTTCAATCGGGTATGACCAGCTTTGCCATTGGCCAAGACGCAGGCGCCGATCGGGTCGGGCACCGTGTGCCTTTGGGGCGCGTAGGACGGCCCGATGATATTGCGGCGTGCTTGCAATTTCTGTGTGGGCGCGGTGGGTCCTATATCACCGGCGCCATTATTCCGGTATCGGGCGGCATTAACGTCGCCACAGGTCCCAGCATATTCGGAGAAGATTGATGCCTGAGATATCCCTTGAAACCTATCAAACCTTGGTTGGTACCCGTGTCGGGACGTCGCGGTGGTTTGAAATAACCCAAAGGCAAATCGATCAATTTGCCGATATCACAGAAGATTGGCAATTTATCCACTTGGATCCCGAACGTGCGGCACAGACCCCCTTTGGCGGAACGGTCGCGCATGGGTTTTTGACTCTGTCGATGTTGTCCGCGATGTTTTATGATGCGGTGCCTGATTTTGAAAAAACTACGATGGGGGTGAACTATGGCTTTGATAAGCTGCGGTTTTTGTCGCCTGTTTTGGCAGGTGCGCGAATTAGGGCGCATTTCGATTTGACCGAATTGACCCAAGCGCGCCCAGCTGAAATCACCACAAAATGGGACACCACCATCGAAATCGAAGACCAAACAAGACCCGCACTCAGCGCGCTGTGGATTTGCCGTACCTATCTGGAAAAGACCTAAAATGGCCCAGTTGATTTTGGTTCGCCACGGCCAAGCCAGTTTCGGTCAGGCCAATTATGACAAGCTGTCCGATCTGGGTCATGATCAAGCTGTGGCCTTGGGGCAAACCTTGTTGGCGCGTGGCATTTCCCCTGATGTCTGGGCCTGTGGAACGATGGTGCGCCAAGCGGAAACACTGCGTGGTATCCAACGTGGTCTGGGTTTTGCGGCACAGGATCCCATCGTGCATGCGGGGTTGAATGAATATGATTTTACAGGGCTTTTGAACGCACGTTTTGCGAACGAAGCCCCGCCTGAGGGCATTCACACCGACCGCAAGGTACATTTCCAAAACCTGCGCAGCACGGTCGCCGCGTGGCAAGACGATGACATCACCGATCCGCCCGAAACGTGGGCCACATTTGCCCAACGCACCGCGCAAGCATGTCGTGATTTGATGGCGGTCAAAGATGCCAAAACCATCCTTGCGGTAAGTTCGGGTGGGGCGATTTCCCAAATTGTGTCGACCATTTTGGAAACGTCGAAACGCCAACAGATCGAACTTCAGCTGCAAATCAAAAACGCGTCTATGACCACCGTGGTATTTTCAGCGACAAAGGGTGTGCGCTTTGTCAGCACGTTCAACGAAACCCCGTTTGTCACCCATAAAACCGAACATTTGCTAAGTTATAGTTAGGACAGGTATGACAGAGCTGATCAACATCAAAAATCTAGAAAATTGGATTGAAAATAATGGGTTGGATATCCAATCCCCTTTGCGTATTGAAAAGATTTCGGGCGGGCAATCGAACCCTACATTTGCGGTATATGCGCAAAACGGGTCGTTTGTGTTGCGCCGCAAACCGCCTGGGGTGTTGTTGAAATCCGCCCATGCGGTGGACCGTGAGTTTCGCGTGCAATCAGCGTTGCAAGCAACCGGTATTCCTGTGGCCAAGATGGTCGCCCTATGCCAAGATGCCGCCGTATTGGGTGCGGATTTTTACATCATGGAAATGCTTGATGGCCGTGTCTTTGACGACCCAAGCTTGCGCGACGCGCCCCAGACAGACCGCCGCGCAATCATGGATGAAATGAACCGCGTTTTGGCCGCGATCCACAATGTTGATCTGGACCGTGTTGGGTTGTCCGATTACGGGCCCGACGGCAATTATTACCAACGCCAAGTTGACCGTTGGACAAAACAATATCACGCCAGCGCAACCGAAACGATCCCCGATATGGAGGATCTGATCGCGTGGCTGGGTGCACATATCCCGCCCGAGGATGGGCAACGCACTTTGGTTCACGGTGATTTTCGCATCGATAATTTGATGTTTGATCGACGCAACGCGCGTTGCATCGGGGTGCTGGATTGGGAACTGTCCACCTTGGGCCACCCTTACGCCGATTTGGCGGGCGTGATCATGCAATGGGGCATGCCAAATGGCGCAGAAACCCGTGGTTTGGCGGGGATCGACCGCGCTGAGATGGGGCTCATGACGGATCAAGACTTTATTGACCTCTATTGCGAACGCCGCGGTTTGGCGGGAATTGACCGCTTTGGGTTCTATCTGGCCTTTTGTTATTTCCGTATGGCGGCGATTTTGCAGGGCGTGAAAAAACGCGCGCTCGATGGCAACGGATCCGATCCAGAACGGGGTTTGGTGTTGGGTCAATGGGTTCCAGAATTCGCCAAGCTGGGGGTGGAGGCCACAAAAAACCTATGAACAACAATACCGTAGATCTGAACGAAGACCCAAGCGCATTCCAAAAACACATGGGATACCGCCTGATCCGATTTGAACGCGATTACGCCGAATTGGACATGCCGATCGCGCCGTTTTTGATGAACAGACGGGGGATTCCGCATGGGGGGGCCTATTCGGCGCTGTTGGATACGGCGATGGGATTTGCGGGCAGTTTTGCGGGCGCGGGGGCGGAACCGAACCGTGCCTTGACCCTGAACCTTTCGGTGAATTTTCTGGCGCAATCGACGGGAAACACCTTGATTGCACGGGCAAAACGGGTGGGTGGCGGAATGAAAACCTATTTCGCCGAGGCCACGTTACACGATGACACGGGCACCTTGATCGCGACGGCGATGGGGGTGTTCAAGGTGCAAAAACCCGCATCGGTATAACGTCGGTATTGCGTCGGTATCACGTCGGTGCGGCCCGCACGTTGCACGCACCGGTCCTTAACCGCCCCGCGCTAGGATCATGGCAACGAAAGGAATGGCCATGACCCACGCCGCCTATAACCAACGAAGTGAAAAAGACCGCCTGTTAACCGATCTGATGCGCGTGGACGAAGACAACATCACCGTTTAATCGATGGACATGTTTCCGGACGAATGCCACACGTTCGGATGGGACATCGAAACGCGTCCCGCGAAAACCAAAGTGACCCTGTATCTTGAAACCAACGTGGTCAAGTTTTTCAAAGAAATGGGCGTGGGATACCAAGACCGCATCAACCGTATTCTGGCGGTCTATATGCGCATGTGTGTCCAGAATTATATGGCGACTGAAGAAAAACTGCGCCAACGCGCCCGCGACAACGGCTATGACTATATCGCCGACCGCGCCGAACGCCGCGCGGAAAAGAAAACGCAACTCAAACGCACAGGCCGCTAATCGCCGTCGGGCGGTAAAGTTTCGTGCCATGCGCGCCATTGGTGGCGAAATAGTGTGGGGCTTAAATCCTCGTGCGGCCAATGTGATGGCCGATCTAGGGATTTGGGCAATATGACCGACTCATCACCAAACGTGAGTTCGAGTTGATCTTGAGAAATTGGTATGTTTGTAAAATCAATAGACTTAAGCGCGGCACCGCGCAGAAAGGCATCTGTTAAGTGTCTTGCGTGTTGCAGGTTTGCGTTCACGAGGGTTGCGTATTGCATGTTCGCGTTCTTGAGTTGAGATCTTACAAAACGGGTACCTATAAAATCTGCCTTTGCAAAATCAAAACCGCGCCCCTCTATTCGGGTCAGGTCACAGTTGTTCAAATCCAAACGGAATTTTTGCAATCGTTCCAACGCGATGCGTTTTGGGGGGCGGCGGCCGATGACGGTAAAGGCCAATTGGATATCTTGGCGGGGTTTGCGTTCATGCGTCCCTTCCGCCACTGGCGCATTTTCGCGGATATAGGCGGTCAGAATCTCCATAATCTGGAAATGTACATCGGCGTTTTTCTTGGCCATGCGTTCAAGGGCAAGGATCGCGCCGATGCGGACTTCGATATTTGGGACGGTACGTTTCTTTGATCGTCTTTTCCGCGCCCAAGCTTGCCACCGCCGCGTTGATGCGGTCGGTGATTAATCCTTCTTCCTCGGCGGTAGTGGTGCGTTCGTTGATCCAGACGCGGATCAGGGTAAAGATCAGCGTGGCAGCGGCAACCAAAGCGCCCAACAATAATGCGCTGCCTTGGGCAAGGTTTTTCAGGTTTTCAGGGTCGACTTTTTCGGGCGAAGCCGCCGCTTGAGTCCGCAGGTGTTTAACCATGTCATGCACAGACGCGATAATATCGGACAAATAAAACCAATAGGCCGCGCCCAAAACCGCCGCTGCGCCGATGAAAACCCACAGGACATAGGGTTTGCCCACAACCTCGATCACCCGTTCGTACCAGTCGGATGGTTTTTTGCCCTGTTGCCACAGGATCACTGCGATTGTGGCCGTCAATAGGGTCAGAACAATAACCCAAATCGGAATATACATGACACGCAACCCTTACATCAAATGTCGTGCATTCAACTTAGGCGGTTGTGACCTGTGTGGGCAAGGGGATTTATTCACCTTGGATCGTGCCCGAACCGACGGGGGGTTAACGGCGCACGCAATGCGCCCCCCCGATTGGGTCGGGAGGGCGCGGATCATGCCCTAGGTGGTCGAACTGTGTTCGACGCGGGCACGATCCATCAATCCCCCGTCGGTTCGGAGGCCAAGCGCGCGACCTCTTCGACCGTATAGGGTTTGAGCCATTCTTCGGGGCCGAATTTCGATTGGAAGGTGGTGACAATTTGCGTGCCGTCCCAGCCAAGGCGTTCTTTCAACAGGCGTGTGTTTTTCTGACATTGGCAATGATACGGATCGCCCTGCATCAAATACCGCTTGGGCACGCCGTGATAGGACACGACCAGCACTTCGGGTTTTTCGTCCGCCTCGGCATAGGCCTTTTCCACGGATTGCGCCAGCGCTTCGATATACATCGGGTTATCGTGATAGGGGTCGACAACGCGGGCGGTGGGTTGCCACTTTTCCTCCATCAAGGCGCGAAAGAACTGGTCATTCGCGGTGGCCGATGTGGCGCCCGCGTAATGGGGATAGAGCGGAAAGAACAGAATTTTCGTGCAGCCCGCGCGCACCATTTCTCGCACCTTGGATTTGGTCGATGGGTTGCCATAGCGCATGCAGAAATCGACCATCACATTGTCGCCATAGCGCGCGGCCATGGTGTCGCGGATCTTGGCGGTTTGTTGTTTGGTGATCGTCATCAACGGGCTTTCGCCCTGATCATGGTTCCAGATGGATTTATACGCGGCACCTGACCGAAACGGACGGCTGGTCAGAATGACCAGTTGCAACAGCGGTTGCCAGACCCATGGCGAATAATCAATCACGCGACGGTCAGACAGGAATTCGTTCAGGTATCGACGCATTGACCAGTAGTCATAATTGTCAGGCGTGCCCAAATTGGCCAATAGGACGCCAACTTTTTCCCGAGGAATCTTGGGGTGATCCGGTTGTGCATGAACGGGACAAGCGGCAGGTACATTTGGATCGAACATTCTGGTTCCCTTGTTTTCGGTTGCTGCGTCGGTCAATCGCGCAGTGGCGTTTCGATTGCACCCAGAGCATCGGCCAGTCGCATTTTGGCGGACCCCGGGCGCAGGGGTTTGGGTTGGTCTTCACTGGGCGCCCAGCCTGTCAGAATGATCTGTTCAAAGCTGGCAGTGATCCGACCGTCGTCGTCAGAGTAGTTAAGCGCATAGATTTCGGCGGCTTTACCGAAAACCGCACGCGAGGTAAAGGTTTTTGGCCGTTGCGTCATTGCATTGGTTTCCCCCATGTCACGCAAATCCCGCATCAAGTGAAAGGCCGTGTCATAGGATGTGGTGATAATGGCGCTATCGGCGACGGGCAAGGCAAAGCTGGCGCGTTGTAACAGCGCACCCACGTCACGAATTTCGCCCATTGGCAAAACGCGTGGGGATAGCCCGCCTTTGATCTGGGTCTCAGCTTCGGCGAGGCAGGTACGCAATTCATTTAGCGTGGCCCCCCCCAGCATGACAGCAATAAAAAGACCATCAGGGCGCAGGGCGCGGTTGCATTGGATCAGTTGGCCCACGGGGTCATTTGCCCAATGCAGACACATCGCGTGGATGATCAGATCACAGCTGTTTTCTGCAATATCCAGCGTTTCATGATCGGCAACGATGGTGGCATCTGGAAACGCCGCCGCCCAAGGCGCGGGGCTGCCCGTCACAATGACCATTTTTGTAAAGGATTTATTAACGAAACTTAGGCGATCTTTTACGTCGTCAATCGCCAGATCATGGAGGAAGTATCCACGTTCTGGGTTTATGCGACGGCGCGCCAATGCAAGCGCGTTGATATCAACTAAATCGGGTGCATGTGTCATGAGGCAGACATAAGATGAAATTGGGCGCAATTCAAACCGCAATACGCATGTTTTTTCCCGCTCAGTGCATATTGTGCCGCGAACCCCTTGATCGTGAGAATGCGCTATGTGGTCCATGTTGGCGTAAAATGCCATTTATCGATGGGTCGGTCTGCAACAAATGCGGCACCCCCATTTTGGGGGACATTCACGCACATCTCGAAGATACCTGCGAAGATTGTCACGATGTCCCGCCCCCGTGGGACTGGGGCCGTGCCGCACTGGCCTATGAAGGCGAAGCGCGCAAATTGATCTTGGCCTTCAAACATGGGGACCGTCAAGAAATCGCTATTGCGGGTGGGTTTTGGATGGCCCAGCGTGTCCAAGGTTTGATCGCCCCTGATGCGGTTTTATGCCCGATCCCGTTGCATTGGCGGCGCAAGTTAAGCCGGCGCTATAACCAAGCAGAATTTTTAGCCCGCGAAATGGCGCGTCATTTGAATCTTGACGTGCGCACAGATTTGATTGTGCGCCCACGTCCGACCATTCCGCTTGAGGCGGCCGATCAGATAGAGCGCCACGCGCGGCTGGCGGGGGCTTTTGACCCGCACCCTGCCGTTTTCCAATCACCTCTCCCGCGTGAGGTGATCTTGGTGGATGATGTCATGACGTCGGGGGCGACGTTGTCGGCGGCGGCGCAGTGTCTTAGTCACGCAGGTGTTATCAAAATTAATATTGTTGTACTGGCACGTGTTGGCCGAAACGGTTAGATTATTGCAAACAACGTGGAACCAGAACATGCCAAATATTGAAATTTACACGTCCCCTTTGTGTGGATATTGCCACGCGGCCAAACGTCTTTTGTCGCGCAAAGGTGCTGAATTCACCGAAATCGACGTGTTTGTGAATGCTGACAAAAAAGCAGAAATGATCCAACGCGCAAACGGGGGCCGCACGGTCCCGCAGATCTTTATTGACGGTCAACATATTGGTGGCTGTGATGATCTGTATGAATTGGATGATATGGGCAAACTCGACCCGTTGTTGGCAAAAGCGTCCTAAAATGCGGGTCGCGCTGTTACAGTTAAACTGTTCCGATGATCCCGACGAAAATCTGTCGCAGACATTGGACATGCTGTCCCAGGCGGTCGACCAAGGCGCAGAGTTTATTGCCACCCCCGAAGTAACAAACATCATTTCAGGCAATCGCGCACATCAACGTTCCGTTTTGCATCCTCAATCAGAGGATCCGACTTTGGCCGCATTGCGGGATCGTGCGCGCGTTCATGGGGTATGGGTCCTGATTGGATCCTTGGCATTGTTGTCAGAGGATTCAGAGGGACGATTTGTGAACCGATCGTTCCTCATTACTCCTGCTGGTGATATCGCTGTCACCTATGACAAGATCCATATGTTTGATGTCACCTTGTCCGAAACAGAGAGTTACCGTGAATCCGACGGCTATCGCCCTGGTGATGTTGCTAAACTGGCCGAAACGCCATTTGGCGGGATTGGGTTATCGGTGTGCTATGACGTACGTTTTCCCCACCTATATCGGGCCTTGGCGCAGGCTGGGGCGCGGATTTTGACGGTGCCTGCCGCTTTTGCCCTCACGACGGGCAAAGCGCATTGGGAAATTTTGCTCAGGGCGCGCGCGATAGAAACAGGATGCTTTGTTTTGGCGCCCGCACAATGTGGTAACCACAGGGTGCGCACAGGACCTGCACGTCAAACCTATGGTCATTCGATGGTGATTGGTCCTTGGGGTGATATAATTGCACAGGGTGACGGGCAAAAAAGTATTGTTTTTGCCGATATCGACCTGCGCGATGTTGACAAAGCACGCGCGCGCGTCCCATCACTTGATAAGACACAAGCGTTTTCGGGGCCAGAAATTTGCAGGATACCAGTGACATAGCAATTTCGTTATTCAGCGAAATTTTGACGGTTGAGCAATTGTTGCGGTCGCGTCTTGCGAAGGCCTTGCCAAAAGGTATGGAGCTGTCACATTTTTCGGTTCTGAACCATTTGGCCCACATCAATGATGAACGCACCCCTGCCCAATTGGCCAAAAGCTTTCATGTCACCCGTGGCGCGATGACAAATACCCTACGCAAGCTTGAAATCGCGGGATATATCCACATTCGCCCAGATTGGGATGACGCACGCCGAAAATTGGTTGCAATTAGCCCCGCAGGACGGTTGGCACGTGACACCGCCATCGGCGCTGTTGCCCCAGTCATCAAAGAGGTTGTGGGCGAAATGGGTGTGCAGACCTTGAAATCAACGCTGCCTGTTCTGCGTGATTTGCGTCTAAGGCTTGAATAATAGGCTTAATATACAAGAACATATCCGAACTGGTCGCGTCCAAAGGTAAAAGGGCTAGTTTTTCTGTCGATAAATGATACGGATGTTGTTCCGTCTGGCTATTTATGGTTGTGTTTGATTAAAGGACGGTAACAAGGACGCAAACGACTGCCTAAGTATTGGCAGGCAAACGAGGTAAAAGAATGTATCGCGTATGGAATTTCTTAACCAACTACTCATTGTTGTTGATCATAGGCGCATTAATTGCGCTGTTTTGGGCGAATACCAACCCTGACAGTTACCATCATTTCGTGGAATTTGTGATCTGGGATCACGCCCCGATTGGTCACTTGCATGACGGACACCGCACGCTGACCCTGCATTATTTGGTGAATGATGTTCTGATGGCGTTTTTCTTTGCGATTGCTGCCAAAGAAGTATGGGAAGCAATCATATTGGCAAACGGCAGCTTGCGCGGCAAAAAAGCCGCAACGCCGTTGATTGCAACTGCGGGCGGCATGATCGGACCAATCAGTGTTTATCTGGGTCTGGCCTATTTCATGGGATCAGACACCTATAACGCGGTGGCAAATGGTTGGGCTGTTCCAACTGCTACCGACATTGCGTTTAGCTATTTGGTGGGACGTTTGGTCTTTGGCGCGGGTCACCCTGCGGTGCGCTTTTTGTTATTGTTGGCGATTGCCGATGATGCCGCTGGTTTGATCATTCTGGCAATTTTCTATCCATCTGGTGATTTGGCGCCCGAATGGTTGGGCGTTTCGTTTGGTGCAGCGTTCCTGGTTTATGTTCTGGCCAATTGGCTGCCGCGTCGCTTGGATCGCGGAAACCAGGCGCGCCCTGTATCGACATGGGTGCGCACAGGGTTGAATTTTTGGCCATATGCCTTGGCAGGTGCGGTCAGCTGGTACGCCTTTATGCGCTCAGGTTTGCATCCTGCGCTGGGCCTGTTGCCCATCGTGGCGACAATTCCACACGCGGATCGTGCCTTTGGTATCTTTAACGAAGCGGAAGAGCATTTGCACGATTTGCTGAACACGATCGAACATGCGCTAAAGCATCCTGTCGAAGTTGTTCTGTTTTTCTTTGGCCTGTTGAACGCAGGCGTCGAGTTTTCGGCAATGGGCGATGCAACATGGTTGGTCTTGGCGGGTCTGTTGATCGGTAAACCAGTGGGTATTTTCCTGATGGGTTGGATCGCCGCTGGTCCGATGAAGCTAGGCTTGCCACAAGGAATGCGGTCAATCGACTTGGTCGTGATCGGTTTTGTGGCGGCAATCGGCTTTACGGTGTCGCTGTTCGTGGCCGCCGTTGCCTTTGATCCTGGCCCTGTCCAAGACGCAGCGAAAATGGGTGCTTTGTTCAGCTTTGCGGCAGCGATTGTTTCAATCATCGCAGGCAAGGTGACCCAGGTCCAAAAACAAGACCTGTAACCCGATGCGATAGGTTCAAAAAAGCCCGGCCCTTTGGTCGGGCTTTTTAATAAATTTTAACGAAAATGCGATTTTCTGGATCCATGACAGAATCGCAACATCATAATCAGCTTGGTTTGTTTTCAGAGTGTGCGCCTGCGTTCCAGCAAAAGAATGCGGTTCTGCCATCCTATATCAAAGATCATCGCAAACGGCTTCGTGATAGATTTTTGACAGGCGGGGCCGATGCGATGCCCGATTATGAATTGCTAGAACTGGTTTTATTTCGTGCGATCCCTCGGCGTGATGTTAAACCTCTGGCGCGTCAATTGTTGGAACATTTTGGTGATTTTAATCGGGTTCTATCGGCCCCTATCGAACAGCTTATGGCGGTTTCAGGCGTCGGAGATGCGGTTGCGCTTGAGCTAAAGATCATTGAGGCCGCGGCGCATCGATTATCGCGTGCGCGTGTTCTGGATCGTCCGGTTTTGACAAGTTGGCAAGCACTCTTAGATTATTGCCAGGCGACCATGGCGCATCTGCCGATTGAACAGTTTCGCGTATTATATCTGGATCGTAAAAACATACTGATTGCGGACGAACAACAGGCCAAAGGCACCGTGGATCATGTGCCTGTCTATCCGCGTGAAATTGTGAAACGCGCGCTGCAGCTGAATGCGTCGGCGTTGATACTGGTTCATAATCACCCCTCTGGAGACCCGACGCCCTCGCTGCAAGATATTGATATGACGAAACAGATTATCGCTGCGGCCTCGGCGCTGGGTCTGTCGGTGCATGATCATTTGGTGATCGGAAAATCAATCGAAGTTAGCTTTCGTGCAGAAGGTCTTATTTGATCCAAACCTCAACCCGATTGTTCACGCGGTTTCCAATCGCAGAGCCATCACAGGTATTGGGCAAAATCGATCCAAAGCCCATTGATACCATGGAATTCAATTGCCCATCGCTGGTTTTGATCTTGGTCAAAAGCGCTTGCAGTACGTCTGCGGCCTGTTGTTGGGACCTTTCTATGTTGCGCGTTTGATCCGGTGCATCAAAGTTGAAACCAACAAAATAAATGGCGCGGCCCTTGAACCGATCTGTTTTTATCGTATCCGCCAGCATTTTGATGTGGGACATTGAAACCGGGTCTAATGATCCCGTTGCGTCAGGTGGCCTGAAAGTGATGGTCAAACGATTCCCTTGATCAAGGGTTTTCAAAAGTGATTGTAATTGTGGCAGCGTCGTTGCATCGGCTTGTGCGATCGCTATGGCAAGGCGTTTGCCTTATGCGGTGATTGGAATTTATTCCATCATCTGATCAACAAAGCCTGCGCGTTGGATGACCATCTGAGCAGCAGGCGACGTCACATAATCCAAAAATTCCTGCGCTTGTGTGCCCAACCGATAGGGGGATGTATGGATAAATATTGGAGCGCTAAAAGGATAATCGCCCGATTTTACCGTCCGTTTGTTAATAAGGGGAAAGGCGCCGCAGGGGGTCAGGATATCCAGAACTTGCAACCCGCCAAGGTTAGAAAATGGTACAACACCGGATCGCGTTGGATCGGCATAAAGTGATTGGACCAAATCGGCATGTGCGATGGGGGGCTTGGTGGTGGTGCCGTGGTTTGCAAAATACATGGCAACCTGATTGGTCACGTCAAATATACTATCGTCTGAGGCAATAGCAGTGACGAGATCAGTGATATTAACGGACT
>RFZH01000180.1 GCA_009920815.1 Paracoccaceae bacterium | reverse complement strand
AAGCCAAATAAGGAAGAAGCTCCCTTTCTCTTATTGTGAGAAACGGTGGCGGTTTCATAACGTGTACCTTGATACAAATTTGTTATCGACAAATCTAAGATACAACAAATTAGGGTATAGTTTTATACCCCGTTTGGGTATGTTAACCGACTTTTTGCATTATTCCTGTGGAATTACCCTAATGTTTAATTCCATAAGCTGCTCTGGCAATGGATCAGATGGTGCATTCATCATCAGATCTTCCGCGCGTTGATTCATCGGGAACATAATAACTTCGCGGATGTTTTGGGTATCTGCCAACAACATCACAATACGGTCGATACCTGCAGCGCAACCGCCGTGGGGTGGTGCGCCAAATTGAAATGCATTCACCATACCACCAAAGCGTTTGCGTACTTCATCTTCGCCGTATCCAGCAATTTCAAAAGCCTTGAACATAATTTCTGGCTTGTGGTTTCGAATAGCGCCAGACACCAACTCGTACCCATTACAGGCCAAGTCGTATTGGAAACCTTTGACCTGTAGCGGATCGCCGTTCAACGCATCCAGTCCACCCTGCGGCATCGAGAATGGGTTATGTTCAAAATCAATCTTACCGCTTTCTTCGTCTTGTTCGTAAATCGGGAAATCAACAATCCACGCAAACGCAAAGCGATCTTTGTCGACCAAGCCCAATTCTTCGCCAATAACTGTACGCGCTTTTCCAGCAACCTTTTCAAAGGACTTTGGTTTACCACCCAAGAAAAACGCCGCGTCGCCTACACCCAAACCAAGTTGCTGGCGAATGGCTTCGGTGCGTTCTGGACCAATATTTTTCGCCAACGGGCCTGCGGCTTCCATTTGGCCATCCGCCTCGCGCCAGAAGATATACCCCATACCAGGCAAGCCTTCTTTTTGGGCAAACGCATTCATGCGGTCACAGAATTTGCGGCTGCCACCTGTTGGGGCGGGAATTGCGCGAATTTCGGTGCCTTCTTGCTCTAGCAACTTGGCAAAGATGGCAAAGCCTGAACCCGCAAAATGCTCTGACACTACCTGCATTTTGATCGGGTTTCGTAGATCTGGTTTGTCGGTGCCATACCAGAGTGCCGCGTCGCGATATGCGATCTGCGGCCATTCATTTGGCGCGTCGACTTTTTTTCCGCCACCAAATTCTTGGAAAACACCCGCAAGCACAGGTGAAATGGTATCAAAGACATCCTGCTGTGTCACAAAAGACATCTCTAAATCTAACTGATAAAAATCGGTGGGGCTACGGTCTGCGCGCGGATCTTCGTCACGGAAACAGGGTGCGATTTGGAAATATTTATCAAATCCCGACACCATAATCAGCTGTTTGAACTGCTGTGGCGCCTGAGGCAGCGCATAGAATTTACCAGGATGCAGACGCGACGGAACCAAAAAGTCGCGGGCACCCTCCGGGGATGACGCTGTGATAATCGGCGTTTGATATTCGCGGAAACCCTTATCCCACATGCGGCGGCGCATCGATGCCACAACATCCGATCGTAATGTCATGTTGCGCTGCATCACGTCACGACGCAGATCCAAGTAACGATACCGCAAGCGGGTTTCCTCTGGATACTCTTGATCACCAAATACCATCAAAGGCAATTCGATGGATTGGCCCAATACTTCTATGTCGCGCACGTAGACTTCTATTTCACCGGTTGAAATTTTTGCGTTGACCAACGACTCATCGCGCGCCTTTACGACGCCATCGATACGGATACACCATTCGCTACGGACTTTTTCCACCTCGTTAAAAACGGGGCTATCTGGGTCGCACAAAACCTGAGTGATGCCATAATGATCTCGCAGGTCAATAAACAATACGCCACCATGGTCGCGGACACGGTGGACCCAACCAGATAGACGAACAGTTTCACCCACATGAGATTTATTCAGAGCGGCACAAGAATGGCTGCGATAGGCGTGCATAATGGAACCCTTTCCATCTGGAAATTGCGTTTGTGCCGATACACAGGTTTGACGCCTGAATGTCAATAGATACCCATGTTTTTCGGTCAATCATTCTGTTTAAGCGTTCTTTTGACCGATAGCTTTTGTTCGATCATCCAAGATTACTGTATACAAATCTAGGTTAAGCCCTGATCAAGCCCATTCAACATCCAACAAGCCTCGCAAAGAATTGCCAATCTTAATCTGGCGCGCTGATGACACCTCGGTTTGCGAAACGGTTCTAACGGTCACAAAGCGTGACGTGATCAAAGTTTGACGCAAAACTCCAGGCAAGCATCCGCTTGAAATAGGGGGCGTCACCCATGTTCCGTTCGCAAGTTGAACAAAAACATTTGTGATCGTGCCTTCACAAAGCTCTTCACGTTGATTGAAAAAAAGCAGTTCATCGACACCATTTGGCATATTTGAACGGGCATCGTCATAAATTTTTCGTTGATTTGTCTTATGTCTAAGCCACAGGTCATCGTGGGACAGCTTTACGTCTGAAAATGCGATCCGCCAAATTGATTTGGCGGGCTCAAGCGGCTGAGTGACAAGATTAAACTCTCCATCGCATCCCAAGGTCAATCGACAACGCAAGGCTTTGTCTGACACGATCGCATCACAGATCTCGTCGGCTTTACGACGGCTAAACCGAAAACCGAACCTTCTCGCCGTATCGCACATGCGATTTAGATGAAGGTTCAAATGCACATGGCCAACCTCAGGATCAAAACGAAATGTTTCGATCAAGCAGCAATCATTGGGGATATTTTTGCGAAACGTGCTTTCCAAAGGGCTTCCTCATATTCTGACATCGCATCCGAGTCGTAAACAACACCGCCGCCAACATTTAAATGCGCATTGCCATTCTCTACAAGGATTGTTCGAATCGCTACGCTGAATTCAGATCGCCCATCTGGTGCAATCCATCCAATTGCGCCGCAATACACGCCTCTCGGCGATTGTTCGACGGACCTGATTATTTCCATTGCACTGATTTTTGGCGCGCCGGTGATCGATCCGCACGGGAAAAGTGCGCGAAAAACATCCCCCATCGTAATGGGTTGGTTCAATTTTCCAACGACCCGAGAAACCATTTGATGCACCGTTGCATAGGTTTCCACATCAAACAAAGCTGGAACGTTCACGCTGCCCAGCGCACAGATACGGGAAATATCATTTCTTAATAAGTCAACAATCATCAGGTTTTCTGCGCGGTTTTTCACATCATTTCTCAGGTATGCTGTCGCTTGTGCGTCACGGATATGATCATGAAACCGTGGCTGAGTGCCCTTCATTGGTTTCGTTTCAATGATGCCATTTGATGTTGTTTTAAAAAATAATTCCGGCGATCGAGAGAGTATTGCCCGTCCGTGGCCCAAGTCCAAATATGCGCCATGTGGAACGGTTTGGGTCCGCACCAAGCCAAGATAAGCTGCCCAAGGATCACCAGAAAAAGATGCGATCATCGGAAAGGTCAGGTTTATTTGATAAACATCGCCAGAACAAATTGCATTCTTGACCCGCTCAAACGCGACCTCATATTCTGCGAAAGTCCAGATTGGATCAAAGGTCCCGATTTTCACATCTCCAAACTGAGGATCTTCACAATCAACTGGCTTTTCATAAACACCAAATTGCAACAAAGGCAGTTTCTGATTTGGCGGCATCAAATGCGCCAAGCGCGGTTCAAGCGCATAGCCCAGTTCATAGCTTGCAAATCCGGCAACCCAAAAACCATCGCGTTGCGCCCGGTCAACCAAAGTCAATGCGTCCGCCACGTCATTGGCACAAAGCGCAGTGATCACATTTATCGGACTACGAAACCACGGTTTCCCGTGTACCGGTGCTGAATCAAATCGTATTTTCATTATCATTTCCATCTCAGACCGCGGTGATATAGTCTACGTTTGGAAAACAAACAGTTCTAAAGCGGCTATTTGTGGTTTTTTTCCGATAGGGCTTGAACCTTTCTAGATGTTGCGTATAACGCAGGACAATTTGCGCCCGCCCTTTTGCAGGCTGCGTTGTGCTGCCATAAACCCGAGGACCTGTCATGCCTAAAAGAACCGATATTTCATCCATCATGATCATCGGCGCCGGCCCCATTGTAATTGGTCAAGCGTGCGAATTCGATTACTCAGGTGCGCAAGCCTGTAAAGCGCTAAGAGAAGAAGGGTATCGCGTCATTCTGGTTAACTCGAACCCAGCAACGATCATGACCGATCCTGGTTTGGCAGATGCAACCTATATCGAACCGATCACGCCAGAGGTTGTCGCAAAGATTATTGAAAAAGAACGGCCCGATGCATTGTTGCCAACAATGGGCGGTCAAACGGGTCTAAATACCGCGCTTGCCCTAGAAGAGATGGGCGTTTTGGACAAGTTTGGCGTTGAAATGATTGGCGCTAAGCGCGACGCAATCGAAATGGCAGAAGATCGCAAGTTGTTCCGCGAAGCTATGGATCGCATCGGCCTAGAGAATCCTCGGGCCACCATTATCACCGCACCAAAGAAAGCCAATGGATCAGCCGACCTAAATGAAGGTGTCCGCATGGCCGTTGACGCCCTGGACGACATTGGCCTGCCGGCAATCATTCGGCCTGCGTTCACATTGGGTGGCACAGGCGGCGGCGTTGCGTATAACCGCGAAGAATACGAATATTATTGCCGTACTGGCATGGACGCATCGCCCGTAAACCAGATCCTTGTTGATGAATCGCTGTTGGGCTGGAAAGAATACGAGATGGAAGTTGTGCGCGACAAAGCAGACAACGCAATCATCGTGTGTTCCATCGAAAACGTGGATCCAATGGGTGTGCATACTGGGGATTC
>RFZH01000179.1 GCA_009920815.1 Paracoccaceae bacterium | reverse complement strand
GGGGACGGGGTAAAGCGCAACCGTTCGGTGCCGCGTGGAACAGTCGGGAAATTGATCGGTTGAACATAGATTCCAAACTTATCCAAAAGCATATCTGACAACTTTTTGGTGTGAACAGGGTCTCCAACGATGACAGGCACGATGTGCGATCCATGATCGATAATAGGCAGCCCCAAACCTTTTAGCCGCATTTTCAGAATCTTTGCCTGCAGCTGATGTTGATCCCGCAGCGCTTGATCTTTTTTCAAATGCGCGACAGATGCCGCCGCTCCAGCTACAATCGCAGGGGGCAGGGAGGTCGTAAAGATAAAACCTGGCGCATAAGAACGCACAGCATCACACATCTTTGCACTTGCCGCGATATAACCACCCATAACGCCATAGGCTTTTGCCAAAGTTCCGTTAATGATATCAATGCGGTCCATCAGTCCATCACGCTCAGCCACGCCGGCGCCACGTGGTCCGTACATGCCCACCGCGTGCACTTCGTCTATATAGGTCAGCGCATTGAATTCATCGGCAAGATCACAGATTTCTTTGATCGGACCGAAATCACCATCCATTGAATAAACAGACTCAAACGCGATAACTTTGGGCGCAGCGGGGTCATCTGCCGCCAAAAGTTCGCGCAGATGCGCAAGGTCGTTATGTTTGAAAATCCGCTTTGCGCCGCCATTTCGGCGAACACCTTCGATCATCGATGCATGGTTCAATTCATCCGAATAAATGATCAAGCCCGGAAATAACTTTGGTAACGTGGATAGGGTCGCATCATTTGCAATATAGGCCGACGTAAACAAAAGCGCCGCTTCCTTTTGGTGCAAATCAGCCAATTCAGCTTCAAGGCGTTTGTGATAAACTGTCGTGCCGGAAATGTTGCGCGTACCGCCAGATCCGGCGCCTGTTTCGTTAAGCGCTTCTTGCATCGCGGATAATACAGCAGGGTGTTGTCCCATGCCCAAATAATCATTTCCGCACCACACTGTGATGTCCTGTTTGGTTCCGTCGGGGCGCGTCCAAACCGCGTGGGGAAAATTACCTTTTTCACGCTCAATATCAATGAATGTGCGATAACGGCCTTCTTCATGTAGGCGGTTAATAGCTTGATCCAAGTGAGCGTTGTAATCCATCGGTTACCCCTTTGTCTTTTCGTCAAACGGCATGGCATGCCATGTCGTGTGTTTGGTCTAACATATTCAATATTTACAATAGGTCAAACTTTTCTTTCATTAGGCGTCATTTGACCGCATGGCAAGGTTGGAAGACCCTACATGCGATGCTAGGCTTTGCCTGATTTGATATACGAGGAGAATCAAATGTCTCTAACCCCAGTTTTGGCACAGATTGACGCAGATTTGACAAATTCTACCGAACGTTTGCTAGATTTGTTGCGCATACGCTCCATTTCCACGGATCCTGCGTTTAAACCTGACTGCGATAAGGCTGCAGATTGGCTTGTCAACGATCTTAAGTCTATTGGGGCAGAGGCGCGAAAATGTCCGACACCTGGGCATCCGATGGTCATTGGTCATATCGATGGGCCCGGTCCACACGTTTTGTTTTACGGGCATTATGATGTGCAGCCCGTTGATCCAATCGACCTATGGGACCGCGACCCTTTTGATCCCGCAGTCGAAGCAACCGCAAAAGGTAAAGTAATTCGCGGACGTGGATCATCTGATGATAAGGGGCAGCTAATGACCTTTGTCGAGGCATGCCGGGCGTGGAAAAATGTGCATGGCGCTTTACCCTGTAAAATAACGTTTTTCTTTGAAGGCGAAGAAGAAAGCGGATCACCCAGCCTTGTTCCTTTCATGCAAGCCAATAGACAAGAGCTGTCGTCCGACGTCGTGTTGATCTGCGATACCGGTTTATTCCAGTCCAAAACGCCGGCAATTGTCACAATGTTGCGTGGTTTATTGGGCGAAGAAATTATCTTGCAAGGCCCAGATAAAGATCTGCATTCAGGTATGTATGGTGGTCCAGCCGCAAACCCAATTCGGGTCCTGTCGCGCATTCTGTCAGGTCTTCATGATGACAATGGTCGTATTACTGTTCCAAATTTTTATGACGGCGTGCCCGAGCTGTCTGATGAGCTTGCGCAACAATGGCATGATTTACAGTTTGATCATGCCACGTTCTTGGGTGACGTCGATCTATCGGTTCCAGCGGGCGAAGCCGGACGGACACCGTTAGAAATGATTTGGTCGCGACCAACATGCGAAATCAACGGTATTCAAGGCGGCTACACGGGCGAAGGTTTCAAAACGGTCTTGCCGTCAAAAGCCAGCGCAAAAGTCAGTTTTCGTTTAGTGGGCGATCAAGATCCATTGGAAATTAGAAAAAATTTCCGTGCCTATGTACGATCAATGTTGCCCAAAGATGTCTCGGTTACATTCAAAGAACACGGTGCATCCAAAGCATCACAGATGTCCACCGACGCCCCCGAATTCGAAGCGGCGCGGCGCGCCCTATCTGATGAATGGCCCGATACGGCCGCATTTGTGGGCTGTGGCGGGTCTATTCCAATAGCGGGTCATTTTCAACGGATCACTGGGATTAGCCCTATGTTGATTGGCTTTGCAAAAGACGACGATGCTATCCATAGTCCAAACGAAAAATACGATCTTGTCAGTTTCCATAAAGGTATTCGCAGCTGGGCGCGTATCTTAGACGCGGTGTCTGCCAAATGAGATCGATAACGTCACAAAATTTGGCTGATCTGACATGCGACCCGATCATCGATCATCCTGCGCCTGATCGTGTGATAGATGGCCATCCGGTTTTCAAAACATGGGAAGCATGCGCCGAAAATGGCACATACGCTGGAATATGGCAGTCAACGGTTGGGACATGGCGGGTTCAGTACGATGAATGGGAATATTTTAATATTCTTTCCGGCCATTCAATCCTTACGCCAGATCATGGCGATCCCATCCATTTATATGCAGGGGATCGTCACATCATCTATCCCGGTTTTCGCGGTCTGTGGCAAGTTGTAGAAGAAACAACCAAAGATTACGTTATAATTATCAAGGAATAGAACATGTTTGACGGTTTTACCCCTGCGGAATTTAACCATGATGGTGTTGTTATTCCCTATGTGTCTGCAGGGCAGGGCGCGCCGGTCCTGTTGCTGCATGGGTTTCCACAAACGCATGCAATGTGGGCAAAAATTGCCCCCGTGCTTGCGAAATCATATCAGGTCATTTGTCCCGACCTCCGGGGATATGGCGCCGCAAGCAAGCCTAAAAATGTGACGGACTATTCGTTTCGCGCAATGGGCTCTGATCAATTGGCCCTGATGTCGTCTTTGGGATTTGATCGCTTTCATTTGATCGGTCACGACCGGGGCGCGCGCACAGCGCATCGAATGGCATTGGACGCACCAGAGCGTGTGCAAAGCCTGACCGTTATGGACATCATACCAACGCATCTTTTGCTCAGTGAGCTGACGCAACAGGTCGCAAAAGCATATTACCACTGGTTTTTTATGGCACAGCCCGAACCGTTGCCCGAGACGTTAATTTCGTCTGATCCTTTTGCATTTTATGAAAGCTGTCTGTTTGGATGGGGCGGCGCTGACGGGTCGGGCTTTGCTACTGATCAAATGGCAGCTTATCGCACAGCTTGGCAGGACCCTGAGGTCGTGCGTGGGATGTGCAACGATTATCGCGCTGCGCTTGAAATTGATTTTGACCTCGATGAACAGGACTTAGGTCGAATACTCGATATGCCAGCCTGTGTTTTGTGGGGCGCGGATGGTGTAATGGGGCGCTCTTATGACGTGGCTCGGACGTGGTCCAATCGTTTGAGTAATATGACCGCGAAGGCACTGCCAGGCGGGCATTTTTTTCCAGATCAATATCCCGTAGAAACGGCACAGGCTTTGCAATCTTTTTTAGACAGTTGTCAGGACTGAGGTTGCTGTTTATCTGAGGCAAAAACGGACAAACGCGCGAGCAAGCTCGCGCGTTTGTCGGATTGCAAAGCAATTCGAAAATGGGCCTGATCTATGCTGCAGGTCGAAACCGACGCATCATCCATGCAATGCCGTAACACACAGCATAGAACACAATCGCAGTTGCCAGTGTCGTACCATAAAACTGCGCACGTCCCGCGATGTCCATATCATTCAGAAACGGATAAGGCAGGCCGGATGTAACGCGTCCGATTGGGCTGTTATTCAGTGGACCAACCAATATTTCGGCCCATGCGATGTATGCCAGACAAATGGACAGTGTCGCCAATGCGCCACGCAGCGGTTGATAAAAGCTGCGTGCCACAAAAATTGCATCGATAATTATAACGGCAGGCCCCACCAAGTGCAGATAATATTCCTGGAACCAAACTGGTGTATTGTCGCCATTGACCAACTTTGGATCAATGAAATAAAGGCGCCAATATAAAAATACGACCATGATGTTTAGAACCGCGGTCCCCATGATGAACGCTGGGTAACTGGGGTGATGTCCTTTGCTACGATCCCGCCACAACAGATAATGCGCGATCACCGCAAAACTTAGGCCCCAAATCGTCAGATACCGGAACTGCATCCCAAAATTTCCACCGCTTTGCGTGGTGAACTGGTAAAACCAAAACCCTAATGCCAAAACAAAAGCGGCAATTGAAAATTGCGTCTTGTTCATCTTAGCCTCGCTTTTCATCTACCAGTTGGCGCATTACGTCGATCGGCGCATAGCCACGCAAAAGTTGGTCATCCATAACAAAGGTGGGTGTTCCGTTAATTTTCAAACGCGCGGCCAAGGCGCGTGTGTCTGCGATGATTGCTTGGACCTCATCCGAGGACATGCGTTCGAAAATTGGCGC
>RFZH01000178.1 GCA_009920815.1 Paracoccaceae bacterium | reverse complement strand
TATGCAAAATATCATGGTCACCAAGCATCCATCGATCGTAGAAGAGCTGCTGGCAGTGAAAACTACGGTCGATGCAGCACGCAACTGTCAGTACATCCCAGGGCAGACAGCCCTATTGGGAGGTGAACTGGGGCAGGATACTACCTTGCCTGACTATGCGCTTGCCGCGCATATCACAGCCAAGTCGTCCATTCACCCAGCTGACGCTAGCCAACAGGTTAGTCTAACGAAAGCGCAGCAAGTTGACCTGGCTCTGCTGCCTGAATTGTCGTCAGACGATCTAGACAACCTAATGCAACGAGCTGTGGTTATGTTGCGGGAGATGGGTGGCGCCTCAATGCAAGCAGAGCATAGCCCAGATCTTGACGTGCCCTCCTTCCAAAAGCCAGGAGAGGACAAGATGCCCGCGACGCATGCTCGCTCACCAATGCTAGAAAAAACGGGTTCGCCCATGTGGCCAAACTTGGATCAAGACAGCCTCTTGCTTGCGCAGCTTGCTCAGTCTTGCAAGCCAGAGGGGCTGCAGCCTGCCGACAAAGGAGGTAACCGCCTTAATCTTGCAATTGCTGCGACAGGAGTGGTGTCGGCTTTGGCGGGTATGCCCGCAAAACAGGATGCATCCGACAGATCAGATGGTCCGACATTGGAAAAATCGGCTGTACGTTTTGCGGTTGAGGCCGCAAGCCGTGCACAGAGTTTTCAGCCAGATTTGATTAAAGCTGCTAATGAGGGGGCTGAGGGTGTTTCATTTGTCAGTTCTGGGGTGCGAGCCCCTGTCATTAATGCGCAGCAGCCTGCACCATTTACTGCAACCTTGCCGCTTTCGGCGACGCTCAATATGCGGCAGGCGGATTGGGGTAAACAATTGATTGGTCATATCGAGCGGACGGTTGCTTCTGGGTCGCAGCGCATTGAATTGTCACTAAGGCCGAAGAACTTAGGTGAGATCCATGTCTTGATTGGGATGCGCGGCGAACAGACCACGGTACAGATCATGACTGAAACAGCTGCAGCCGCGCGATTGCTGCATGGTGGAGAAGACCGCCTTGCCCAGATACTTGATCAATCTGGCTACCGCCTGTCGGGCTTCTCGGCGCAAGAATACGGATCGGGCAGCCTAGGTGGGCAGCAGGGTCAACACAGACATTCCTCATCACGGCGCAATCGAACACTGGTTGAGGCCGCGCAGCGCGAGGAAACTTCCGAAGCGGTTGCTACAATTACATATCAAGCAGGCCGGAGCCCTGGGTCCGGCATCAATATGATTGCTTAACTGAGGAACAAAGATATGTCCGATCAGAGCACCCCTGAGGCCAAACCAAAGCGAGGTATTTTAAAGATCCTGCTGTTCGTTGTTGGTGGTCTTTTACTTGTTGGTATCGGCCTAGGCGCTGGCTTCTTCCTGTTTGGGCAAAACACCAAGCCCTCGGAAGAAATCGACATGATCATCGAGCGCAAGCTGCAAGAGTCAGGACAACTTCCTGCGCCCAAAGAGACCGATGGTGAAGAGGACACAGGTCCGACGCGTATTGCCAAGCCGGTAGAAGGGACAGCGACTTTCATTACCAGCTATTACGAATTTCCAGGAAACTTTACGACAAACCTGCGCGGGTCACGCAAATTCTTGCAAGTTGCGATCGGCGTGTCGACCCAGTATGACGAAACAGTCATTCGTAACGTCGAGACCCATCAACTCGCTTTGCGCTCAGAAGTGCTTGGAGTGATAAGTGAATTTACTGAGGAGGACGTCCAAGGCAAAGAAGGGCGTGATGCGATCGCGTTACGAATGCGGGATGCGATCAATGTGAGGCTTGAGCAACTCGAGGGCTTTGGTGGCATTGAAGGCGTCCATTTCACATCATTCATTCTTCAGTAATTCTGTCGGGACAAAGGCATGGTATCTTCTCGCAAGCTTAGCAACGAAGAGGTTGAGGCCCTGATTGGGGGTTTGAGTAGTTCTTCAGGTGCCTCAGAGGGCATCTTTATGGATGGCGAGGCGTCCGGGGTGAAGCCCTTTACCTTTGGCTCCGACGATCTGTCTTTGTTGGGTGACTACTACGCGCTGAGAATGATCAACGAACGCTTCAGCCGTTTTGCCCGCTCGGTCTTCTTGCCCATGCTGCGGGTGCAGCCGCGCATCTCGTCCTTTCCGCCCGAGGTTAAAACCTTTGACGATTACAGCTCGGCCTCTGAGACCTTTGTCAGCCTAACCAACAGCCGGATGGAAGAATTGCGTGGCAGCCAATTATTGGTCGTGCCGCCCAGCTTTATTTCGCTTCTGACAAACTCCTATTACGGCGGCACCGTTGTGCGTCCGCTGAAAAAGACGCAGGGTGAATTCACTGCGACCGAGCAGCGCGTCATTGAGATTGTCACAGAGGGTTTGAATCAAGCCTTGCAGATGGCCTGGCGCGATCTAACGCCTGTCACCTTCTCCATTCAAGGGCGCGAAGAGAATATGCAGTTTGCATCATTTGTAGATGGCGGAGAGACGGTGATCATTTGCTCTTTTGTGGTGCAACTGCCGAAAACTGAGCCTGCCACCTTTGATATTATTTATCCGCTACAAACACTCAAGCCCATCGCCTCACAGCTGCGCTCTCGGGTGCAGTCTGATTATGTTGATGATGACTTATCGTGGCGTCAACGACTTGAGCGGGCGATTTTGAACATTCCGTTGACCGTGACGGGACGTCTTGCACAGCCAACAACCGCACTTCACAACTTGATCCACCTCCAGTCGGGTGACACCTTCCCAATGCAATTAAATCATGGGGTTCAGGTCTTGGTGGAGGGGCGACCTATGTTCAGTGCTGAAATTGGTCAAGTTGGGCCGCAAGCGGCTCTGCATCTGACGCACCGCATCCAAGAAAACGAAGATTGACCCCGAGGAAAAAACATGGCTGAAAATCAGGACAAAGAGTCGACGCAAGTCGAGGTACGTGGCGAACGCGCCAGTATCGAAAACCTTCGGGTGCTTGAAAACATCGAAGTGCGCATGACCGTTGAGGTGGGGCGCACAGAAATTACTATCCGTGATCTCTTGCGGTTGAACGAAGGCTCGGTCGTAGAACTTGATCGGCTGGCTGGCGATCCGCTTGATATCTTGATCAATGGCACCATGATCGCCAAGGGCGAAGTGGTAATGGTTGGGGAGCGTTTCGGCGTGCGTTTCGGTGAAATTGTCGATCTCGAAAAACGTGTGCAGGGATTATAAGCTTGTCGGCTTTTTGACGTGAGTGTTGTGTGATGATGGCATCATTGTATTTTAATTGAATAATTTCAATTTATTAAATCTTCCGCTCCCCTCTCTTTTCAAGTTGGCACGCCATTTGCCTTGTTGATATGTAATTAGATGAGGAGCCGGTATGGCAGAAGTTGGCATCACGCAGGTGATCATGGTCGTGGGCTTTCTCGCGGCATTGGTTGCGGTGCAAATCCTGTTGAACAGAAATGCCCAAGGCATCGGCAACAGGCTAGGGCGCGGGCGAACGGTACGTTTGATCGAGGTGACGCCTCTTGGCCCGAACGATCGGCTATGTCTGATCGAGGTAAATGATCAACGGATCTTGGTACTGATAGGGCGGCATGGTTCAGGGTCGTTCTTGCCGCTTGGCCAAGCAGGCCCCGATATGACAATGTTACAGCCATGAGCACGCGCGCTCTTCTGACGATTACCCTAGTGGGACTTGCACTTTTACTGCCGCAGGTAGTGCTGGCACAAGACCCCCTATCGATAACCGCTATGCGCGTTGCCGAGGACGAAAGCGGCACGACGACCTATTCGCTGTCGCTACAAATCCTTGCGTTGATGACGGCGCTGACCGTTCTGCCGTCAATCGTGTTGGGGATGACCTCGTTTACACGGATTATCATCGTTTTGTCGATCTTACGCCAAGCCCTGGGTACGCAGCAAACACCGCCTAACCAAGTGCTGATCGCCATAACATTATTTTTGACATTTGCAATCATGTCCCCAGTTCTGGAGAAAATGTATGATACGGCGCTCACTCCCTATCTGGAGGAGGAGATCACCGCTGACGAGGCGATGTTGCGCGGAAGCACCTTGATCAAGGATTTCATGATCGCAAATACGCAAGAAGATGCGCTTTTGATGTTTTCTGACATGGCTGAGACGGGTGGCTTTAGCGATGTCGCCGATGTGCCGCTATCGGTAATCTTGCCCGCATTTATCACATCCGAGCTCAAGACAGCGTTTCAGATAGGCTTTCTAATCTTTTTGCCCTTTCTTGTGATCGACATGGTGATTGCCTCGATCTTGATGTCTCTGGGCATGATGATGCTGTCTCCCATGCTCATCTCTCTTCCATTTAAATTGTTGCTCTTCGTGTTGGTTGATGGCTGGACTATGACAGTTGGCTCGCTTGCCGCAACCTTCACCCTTGGAACCGGAGGCCTAGATGGATTTTGATGCGAATGTTGGCTATCTGCGCCTTGCATTTTGGCATATCATCTTAACCGCTGGGCCTGTGCTTGGTGTCGCGTTGGCGGTTGGTTTGATCATCGGAATCATTCAGGCTGCCACCTCGATCAACGAGATGACACTGTCATTCGTTCCTAAGCTAGTTGTTGTTCTTGGGGCTATGGCCCTGATGTCAGGGTTTATGCTGACTCAGATGACAGACTATTTCGCCTTTGTCTTTGGCGAGATCGTCGCGATCCAATAGAGTTAGGCACGCTATGGGAATTGGCGATCTTCCAGGTCTCGCAATTCAGGACATCATGAATCAGGCTTTGATCTTCCTGATCGTGTCAATGCGCATGGGTGCCTTTTTGATCTCTGCTCCCTTTTTCGGATCGCGGATGATTCCGCTTCAAGTGCGAATCGTCTTTTCTGC
>RFZH01000177.1 GCA_009920815.1 Paracoccaceae bacterium | reverse complement strand
TTTGAAATCATAGCCTGCCTTTTTCAGATTTTTCCGTGCTTGCCACACCGCATCATTCCAACGCATTCCAACCACGACAATTCTATTTTGTTCTATAGCTAGAGCAACCTCTGTGACTACGTCTTGATGGAATTTTTGAACTAGATCGGCTATTGTCGGATGCATATCGTCGCGTTCTAATATCTTACGCATTACATTTCCTATGTTTAATTCTTATTTGGTGCGCCAAAGATAAAATTCTTTTATCTTGATATATCGATTATCCATTATAGATTTTTTATTTTTTGACCATCACGACATGCTTTTGCAATCGCATTAATACGCTTTTGGCGTGTTTCATCGGTTTTTGCTAAATTTAACCAACGCAAAACGTTTCTTTTGTATGAGGGGGCGGCTGATTGCCACCAAGCTAAGCCTTGTTCAACATCTAGCGCATCAAGGAGCGTATCTGGGGTCTCAAGATTATCTACGTTTTGATTTGCCAGCCACGTCCCATTCTGCTGAGCTAACCTCATGGTCGCTAGCCCCGCTTCTTGTAGCTTTCCGTCCCGAAGTAACTTTTCAACCCTGTTTCTGTAAGTCTGTGTCCAAGTCTGCTGTTTTCGTTTGCAGATAAGTTGCATTGTCCTGTCTTTGTCCAATGCATAACGCCTACCATCAATCCAGCCATAGGCTAATAGTGCGTCCAATACGGCATCGCGACTTATGTATTTTGCGGTGTTTGTTTTTTTCCAAGTGACTAATAGAAATGATTGTTCGGATGAGTGGTTTTCATCTAACCACTCCCATAGTTCATTTTTGCTAGAGATTACTATTTTTGTTAGATTTTTACTCGCTGAAACTTGTGGTATAGTCATAAGCAGTCTCCAACGCTCTCAACCGTTCTTCAATCTCTGTCAGCTCCAGCGTTCGCCTATAGCTATCAATGGGGTTAGCTCACCCGCACTCACAGCTCTTAGCACGCTTCTAGCGGCTTTTGAGGCGTCCAGTGCGTTGCTCATTGTTGGCATGGAGAATGTTACGGCATCTTTGGGTGGCGGAGCAATACGATCCATACAAAGCCGTAAGGCAACGGAATTACCTTTCCAGCGCCTTGGTAATGGCTGCCTGCGTTAATGCCAAAGCTAACGACGCATAAAATCGACGATGTTTTTGCAAGAGTAAAATACCAAATCGGAAGGATTCGCGGCGCGCATGAATTACGTGTCGGATCGTACTTAAACCAAAAAATCCAATCTCTTGCGCAACGCTCATTGTAAGTTCGCGTGTAGGTTGGCGAACAGATTCGGAATTGTTAATAACACGGTTTTCGGTCGAGATGGAAACACCTGCAGCCTGTGCCAAGTCGCGAATTGTCGGGTGTTTTACCATGTTTTCACCTCAATTCATTTCATTTTGATCTATTTCTGATATGAAATGAGACAAAATTTAAGAAGTGATTTGAAAAATATTGATTTACTTCATTTCATTTTGTCAAGGTGTTTTTTGACCCTGCTGAGGCTTAATTGCTTAACAGGGCGGGAATTAGCACACTCTATGATTGAGCAATAATCATGGCCTATGCGGACTTTGTTCGTATCGGATACCAAAAATTTCACCCCGCAAAAATTGGAAGCGGGGTTATGGTTTCATCGGTCGCGAATGCGACCATCAAAGGGAGGAAATGATGAGAAAATTACTAGCAACGGTTGCCTTGGCAGCATTCACAGCAGGCCCGGTGTTGGCTGCGAACATCTTTGTCGTTGGCGGTAAACCAGACGATCCATTTTGGTCACGCGTTAAAAAAGGTGCCGAAGACGCCGGCGCGGTTGCCGCAACACAAGGTGGTTCTGTGACCTGGTTAGGTCCACAAAACTATGACAATTTGGGCCCGGACGCGGCAGAATTGATCCGTCAAGCGATCGACCAAGGTGCGGACGCAATCGTTGGCCCAGACTGGGTTCCTGATGCGATGGATCCAGCATTCGAAGCGGTTGTGGCAGCGGGCATCCCGCTTGTTATCTATAACGCTGGTGGTATCGAAGCCGCAGATCGCCTAGGCGCGATGAATTATGTCGGCGCGGTTGATTACAAATCTGGCTATGCAGGTGGTGAATACCTTGCAAAAGCAGGCCACAAAAACGGCGCATGTGTGAACACATTGCCAGGCGCGGCAAACATCGAAGCATTCTGTAACGGCTTTAACGATGGCATTGCGGCAGCAGGCGGCACAGGTTCAGTTTTGCAACTTCCCGCGACAGCATTTGGTGACGCAACAGCGGTTGCCCAAGCGGTACGCGCGCACGTCCTGCAAAACCCAGAAATCGACGCGATGTTTGCGATTGGTGACCAAGACACCAACGCCACAATCAGTGGCATCCAACAAGCTGGCAAAGCGGGTTCTGTCCACGTGTGCGGCATGAACTTTAACGATTCAATCCTGAATAACATCCAGCAAGGGTCACAAGCGTGTGCAATCGACCAACAAGGGTACCAACAAGGTTTCTTTGCCGTGTCGATCCTGAACAACTTTGTCAACTATGGCGTGACAATCCCAACACGTGAGATCCTGACAGGCCCAGGCGTCATCGATGCAAGCAACGTTGCATTGGTCGTCGAAGGCGTAAAGGCAGGCGCACGTTAAAAATCAAAAGGCCACCGCAATAAATGCGATGGCCTTTATTTTCCTCAACCCTTTAGCGCTTAATTGGCGGATGAAGGGTTGCCTTTTGCATTGACCAAATCAGAAAACAAAGGACGATGTGTTATGACATCACAAAGTGGTAAGCGCTCCTCTGGCTGGTCCTTGCGGTCCATGCTTATTCGACCAGAATTAGGTTCATTTGTTGGTTTAATTGTTGTTTATTGTTTTTTTGCCATTATGGGTGGTGCTGTCTTTATTGGAGCACCTGGTTGGTCAAGCTGGTTGAATATTGCGGCTGAGGTCGGCATTGTTGCTTTGCCTGTGGGCTTGCTTATGATCTCAGGTGAATTAGACATTTCGGTAGGATCAGTCATTCCTGCATCCGCCATGACCGCTGCAATCATATCTGGATATTTCGATCTCGCCGCTCCCATTGGAATTGCCGCGGGTTTAGGGGTGGGCGTGTTCGTCGGATTTATCAACGGCTATTTGGTAACACATACACCGATCCCATCATTAATCATCACAATCGGCACCATGTTTTCTGTGATGGGTCTAACGCTAGGATTTGCCGTATTGATAGTTGGATCAACCAGTGTTTCGTTAGTCCCTGACGCATCAACCAAGTTATTGTTGGGAACATTTATCGGTGGAATGTTTAACGTTTCAATGTTCTGGTGGTTGGGTTTCTCGATGATCGTCTATTATATCTTGCACGTCGCGCCTATTGGGAACTGGATTTTTGCCGTGGGCGGTGACCGAGAAAGTGCGCGTAATGCTGGTATCCCGACTACTGCGCTTACGGTCGGGCTTTACATGCTATCAGGCTTTGCCGCCGCTTTCGTGGGGATATTGCAATTAATGACCTATACCAGTGCGCAGGTTGCAACGGGACAGTCTTTTATTTTTAACTCGATTATGTGTGTCGTGATTGGCGGTGTGTTGCTGACAGGGGGGTCTGGGTCCGTTGTTGGTATTGTTATAGGGACCGCGACTTTTGCCATCGTCAATCAGGGCATCTTTTTCTCTGGCCTAGATCCAAATGTCGGATCTGTCATCATTGGCGCGCTTTTGCTTGCGGCTGTCTTGTCGAATGACACGTTCCGCACACTCGCACTCACCTTCGCCACAAAGAAAAGCAAATAAGGATCGACGCAATGAACGTACTTGTTTCTCTCATACGCCGACCAGAAGCCGCCGCTGGTCTAAGTTTGACGGGCGTCATCCTGTTCTATGTTATTTTTGGTGGGGTTGATTTAACAAAGCTTCTGGGAGCGGCCAGCTGGATAAATTTCGCTGCTAATTTAGGCATCGTTGCAATTCCTATTGGACTATTGATGATTGCAGGTGAATTGGATATCTCCATAGGTGCAATGATACCCGCAGGGTCAATGACCACCGCTGTGTTGTCTGGCTATTATGAACTGCCAATTGTTGTAGGCATGTTAGGCGCAGTTGGAATGGGCGTGATCGTTGGGACAATCAATGGGCTTTTGACTGTTCGCACATCAGTTCCATCCTTGATTATCACATTGGGTACTTTGGTGGCGATGCAGGGCGTGATCTTGGCGGGAGCCAAGCTTTTGACGGGCGCTGCAAGCGTCCCCCTTAAGGCGCCAGATTGGGCGAAAACCGTATTTGGGCAATATATTACAGGTAGCCATCAGGTGATAATCCTGTGGTGGATAGCGATTGCAATCATCGCTGTGTTTGTTGTTCACAAAACGAAATATGGTAACTGGCTATATGCTATGGGTGGTGACCGCGAAAGCGCACGAAACGCAGGCATCCCTGTCAGTCGCATGACCATACTGTTATTTATATTGTCAGCAACTAGTGCCGCGTTTGTCGGAATGTGTGGAGCGATTTTGTTCAACTCAGCTCAAGTGTCAGGTGGCATGAACTATATATTTAATGCGATCGTAAGCGTAGTTGTCGGCGGCGTTTTGTTAACGGGCGGATTTGGATCCGTCGTCGGCATATTTTTGGGAACATTTACATTTGCGATCGTGAACCAAGGAATCTACTTCACCCAAATTGATCGCAATTGGTCAAATTTAATTATTGGCGCCATGTTGTTGATCGCAGTCGGTATGAACGAAAACTTTCGAAAGTTGGCGCTAAGCCATGTAGGTAAGAAAAAGAAGTGAGGATCATCGATGAGCAAGACAGCAGTATTAGAGTTGCGGCATGTGGACAAATCGTTTGGTCCGATTGATGTTTTGCATGACATATCG
>RFZH01000176.1 GCA_009920815.1 Paracoccaceae bacterium | reverse complement strand
AACATCGCTCATGATCTGCGTACCCCCCTGACCCGTATGCGCAATCACATCGATGAGTTAAGAAAAAAATCACCCGAGGCAGACACCTATACCGACCTATTATCGGAAGCCGATCACATCATGTCGACCTTCAATGCGCTTCACAGGATCACACGTATCGAAACTGAACAAAAGAAAAGTCAATTTAAAACTGTAAGCTTAGATGCAATTGTGCATGACATTGTTGAATTCTATGATCCTTTGGCCGAACAAAAAGATATCAAAGTCATTACCCATATTGACCCGATCACGTTTTTTGGTGACCGTGATTTATTAATGCAAGCCATCGCAAACATTCTGGACAATGCGATTAAGTATGGCTCAGAGAGTGGCACAATAACCGTTGTGCTTCGAAAAGAAGAAAACAAAGTCACGCTTGCGATTGAAAATACCGGCGAAATGATCAGCTCAGAGGACCTTAAGCAGATTTTCGACCGTTACTATCGCACAGACAAAAGCAGATCTAAACCCGGGATGGGTCTTGGCCTTAGCTTGGTTGCTGCGATTGTCTCGCTTCACAAAGGTAAAATCTGGGCACAAAATACGGCGCGTGGTGTAAAATTTATTGCCACATTTTGATGAATGCATTGCATTACACAAGATTAATACGCTAGCCACATCAAGGTAAACACAATCGGTGCATAAGGACGCAATGAAGCTAGCTATTATTGGAACTGGGATATCTGGTCTTGGGGCAGCCTATTTGCTGCACAACTCCTTTGATATAACCCTTTATGAAAAAAATGCCTATGTTGGCGGTCACAGTCGCACAATCTCGGTGTCGGTATCGGGGCGTAAGATACCTGTGGATACGGGATTTATCGTTTTCAACAATTGGAATTACCCTAACCTGCTAGGCCTGTTCAAAGAAATAAACGTTCCCTACGTCAACAGTGACATGTCATTTGGCGTAAGCATAAATAGTAACTGGTTAGAATATTCATCGAACGATTTATTTGCACCACGCAATATCCTTAAGCCTGCGTATTTGGGTATGATGCGTGATATCATTAAATTCAATAAACAAGCACTTGCCTTTATCGAACGGGATCCATCCGTCACGCTTGGACAGTGCTTGGATGAACTGAAACTTGGCAATTGGTTCCGGGATTATTACCTTTTGGCAATGGGTGCCGCCATCTGGAGCTGCCCTCTTGAAACAATCCTAAAGTTTCCTGCACAAACGTTTTTGAGATTTTTCAAAAATCATGGTTTGCTAAGCATTAACAATCGCCCGCAATGGTACACGGTCAATGGTGGAAGCAAAGAATACGTCACGCGTTTGACCCAAGGGTTTTCTGATCGCATCAAATGTAACGCAGGTGTCGTATCGGTTGAACGTGCCAATGATAAATGGCTGATACACGATAAAACTGGTGCAGTCGAAACCTATGACCAAGTGATCTTTGCATGCCACGCAGATGAGGCGATGGCGATGTTGAAATCGCCGTCTAAAATTATCCAAGAGGTGATAGGCGCATTCAGCTATCAGGAAAATAAAATTGTCGTGCATTCTGACCGCAGCTTTATGCCAAAGCGTCAAAAGTCGTGGGCAAGCTGGATTTATCTATCCGACAAACGCAAAGACACAGAACCGACCGTTTCCCTAAGTTATTGGATGAATAACCTGCAGCCGCTTGATACCGATGAACAAATTTTTGTGACATTGAATCCAGGGCGGCGTCCAAAAGAGGACGCGATCCACGACGAACATGTGTTTGCCCATCCTGTCTTCGATGTGCCGGCGATCAAAGCACAGGCGCGATTAGACGAAGTGCAAGGTAAAGATGGCCTATGGTTCTGTGGTGCTTACCAGCGCTATGGTTTTCACGAAGATGGGCTATTAAGTGCGGTAAATGTTGTTAAAAAGATGGGGGGCCGCATTCCGTGGGAATGACACCTTCTGTTTTATTCGGAAAGGTGATGCACCGTCGACTTTTCCCAAAGGTAAATGGCTTTCAATACGGCATCTACTACATGGCCCTGCCGCTGTCAGTGTTTGGATCCTTGCCAATCACACGCAACAAATTGTCGGTGCTCAGCGTTCGTGCCAGGGATCACGGGCCCAAAGATGGGTCAAGCCTTATGGCATGGGCACGCAATATCTTGAACGCCCATGGATTAGAGGCCGCGGATGGTGAAATCGTTCTTTTGACGATGCCACGTGTTTTTGGTTATGTCTTTAACCCAGTTAGCTTTTGGCTATGTTACGATAAAAACAACAGCATTCGTGCGGTTCTGTGTGAAGTGAACAATACCTTTGGCGAAACACATGTCTATGTCTGCGCATATCCAGACGCTCAGACGATCAAAGCCACTGACACGCTCAGTGGTCAAAAGGTATTCCATGTCTCGCCCTTTCTTGAACGCGCTGGACATTATGAATTCCGGTTTGACATACGTGATGAAGCCTGTGGGATATGGATAAATTTCTTTGATGCACTCGGCCAGAAAAAGCTAGTAACGTCGGTTATTGGGAAATTGGCGCCTCTGAATAAAAGATCGCAACGAAAAGCATTCTTGGGCTATCCATTGATCACACTCAAGGCCATACTGCTGATTCATTGGCAGGCATTGAAAATTGTCTTGAAAGGAATCAAGTACATTCCAAAGCCGACGCAAAAACAAGAAAAAATAACCACAACGCAATAGGTTACGAATTTGTAATCGCGTTGTAACTGCAACGATATGGGACGGGAATTAAACAGTGAGCATGATTGGGAAAATTGCTGCAAATCAGGTATTCAAACGCCTAGACCAGATGGAGTCTGGGGCGTTGACTGTTGTGACGCCCGACGGAAAGAAACGATCCTTCGGCGGCAAGGGCCAAGGACATGTTGCGACAATTGAAATACGCGATTGGAATGTTATTTCAAACCTGATCCAACGCGGCGATATTGGCTTTGCAGAAGATTTTCGCGCAGGTCGTTGGGAAACAGATGACTTGGTGGCTTTAACATGCCTCGGACTGGACAACCGTCCTGTATTCGACCGTATGCTCTCGGGCAGCGCACTTTCACGCAGCATGTCCATGTTGTCTTATCTGACCCGAATGAACACCCTAAAAGGCAGCCGTAAAAACATTCATGCCCATTATGACTTGGGCAATGATTTTTACAAATTATGGCTAGATCCAACCATGACATATTCATCCGCCATTTACAAAAGCGATGATGAATCCTTGGAGATCGCGCAACACAACAAATATGACCGTATCGTCGATCAATTCGACACAATGTCAGGGTCAATTCTTGAAGTTGGATGCGGATGGGGTGGATTTGCCGCACGCGCATCAGAACGTGGCGATTTCGGGATCAAGGGTATAACGCTTTCTGATGAACAACATGCCTATGCCACACAACGCCTTGGATCGAACGCAAACATCGTTTTAGAGGATTATCGCCTGCAAAGCGGCAAGTATGACCACATCGTTTCGATTGAAATGTTCGAAGCAGTGGGCGAACGGTTTTGGGGCACCTATTTTTCTAAATTATCATCATTGTTAAAGAGCAATGGCAAAGCGGTCATTCAAACAATCACAATGAATGAACATGATTTCCCCCGCTATCGCAAAAGCGGTGATTTCATCCGCAGCTATATTTTTCCAGGTGGTATGTTGCCAAGCCCGACACGGTTCAAACAAGAAGCGGCGAAAGCTGGATTGACCAGCGCAGAGGGTTTTTTCTTTGGTCAGGATTACGCCAAAACGCTAGAAAAATGGTTAGAAACTTTCGATGCGAAAAAAGCGGAAATTCTTGCGCTTGGATACGACGAACAATTCATCCGTTTGTGGCGTTTTTATCTTGCTGGGTGCATTGCTGGTTTCCGGTCCGGCAGAACCGATGTGATGCAAATCGAGCTGACAAATGCCTAGAACATTATTTAACGGACTTAGCTACAGATCGCTTCGAGCGCCGTGTGCTATATCCGTTAAATCGGCAAAGTTATGAACGACGCGCCAAACATCAGATCTTTGGTAAACTATAGTTTTATCGCGCTGCCTTTGGCTTTTGCAGGGTTGCCCCTTTATATGCATATGCCTGATTATTATGCGCGCAGCTTTGGAATAAGCCTTGGAACACTAGGGATCATCTTGTTAGTGATACGGCTTTTTGACGGAATTCAGGATCCGCTGATTGGGTATTTTTGTGACAAAATACCTGAACACAGAAAACGTATTATTATGGCTGGTCTTGCACTCATGATCGGTGGGATTGCCGCACTTTACATCGGCCCACCTGTTATGTTTGGGGCTTTATTTTGGTTCAGCTTTGCGATGATCTTGGCGACCACAGGATTTAGTATACTAACGATCAACATTAATTTGATCGGTGGGTTTTGGTCAGGCAACACCAAAACACGGATCGCAATTTCGTCTTGGCGCGAAGGGTTTGGCCTGATCGGTTTATTGACTGCCGCGATCACGCCCAGCGTATTAGGCCTACGTTTTCCGGATCACATCACATTTCCTTTATTATTTGGTCTGTTTTTTATCTTGATTTGTGTGGGCTATGCTTTGTTCATGAAATTCTTATCTGAACATGCGTCGCTGTCATCAAAAACAGGGGCAGCATCAAATTTTGCATTTATTTCAATTTTGATTAAGCGCGATCCGGCATTTTTTGTCATCTGCTTTATATCGTACTTTGCGGCATCCGTGCCCGCCGCGATTACGCTTTTCTTTATTCGCGATTATTTGAATGCTGAAAACTACGCCGGCCTATTTCTGGCACTCTATTTTATTTCAGGTGCCGTATTCATAGGCGCCTGGAGCAATTTAGCGCGCCGATATGGCGGATGGCGCACATGGTTGTTCGCACATCTTTTGACAATTGTCACATTTGGATGGGCCGCTTTTTTAACCCCCAATGATATCATAGCATATGCAGCG
>RFZH01000175.1 GCA_009920815.1 Paracoccaceae bacterium | reverse complement strand
GCACCTGCTTCGAACATCGCTGGCGCAATTGGCGCACCTGCTTCGAACATCGCAAGCATCCTGTCCACAATCGAGGACAAGGCTGCTGCATAAGCAACTTAAGATCTGCGTTGGGAGTTAACCCTTCGTTGGAACACAAACATTTAGTAACGGAAAGAGTCTAAAATGGCTGATCTGAAAAAACTGGCAGAAGAGATTGTTGGTCTAACACTTCTCGAAGCACAAGAACTGAAAACAATTCTGAAAGACGAGTACGGCATCGAACCAGCAGCTGGCGGTGCAGTAATGGTCGCAGGCCCAGCAGCAGACGCGGGCGCAGCAGCAGAAGAAAAAACAGAGTTTGACGTTGTATTGAAAAATGCAGGCGCAAACAAAATCAACGTCATCAAAGAAGTACGCGGCATCACCGGTCTTGGCTTGAAAGAAGCAAAAGACTTGGTCGAAGCAGGCGGCAAAGTAAAAGAAGGCGTAGACAAAGCAGAAGCAGAAGACGTCAAAGCCAAGCTGACAGCAGCTGGCGCAGAAGTCGAACTCGCGTAAGCTTGTCCTGGGGGTTTCCCCAGAGCATGTTATTGGCTGGGTGTGAAGCATTTCACGCCCAGCTAAACCTGTCTTAGAAAGGACCTTTGCGAAGGTGTTTTGTTAGACAAGGTTCAATGATCGGGCGACCTTCCTTGGGAAGAAGGTCAAGAATTGATCGAAACTTGTTCTCTCAACGAGGGGCACGTCTGATACCCGACAGAACGTGCAACTGGCGAGAAATGAAAGGTGAAATCGACCATGGCTCAATCCTATCTTGGCCAAAAACGTCTGCGTAGATATTACGGTAAAATCCGCGAAGTCATTGAAATGCCGAACCTTATTGAGGTTCAAAAATCTTCATATGATTTATTTTTGAAATCAGGTGATCAGCCTCAGCCATTGGATGGCGAAGGCATTAAAGGTGTATTCCAATCCGTCTTTCCGATCAAAGATTTTAACGAAACCTCCATTTTGGAATTCGTTGGATATGAATTGGAAAAACCAAAATACGACGTTGAAGAATGCCAACAGCGCGACATGACATACAGTGCGCCGCTAAAGGTTACTTTGCGTTTGATCGTATTTGATATCGACGAAGATACAGGTGCGAAATCTGTAAAAGACATCAAAGAACAAGACGTGTTCATGGGCGATATGCCTTTGATGACACCAAACGGCACTTTTGTGGTCAACGGCACCGAGCGTGTGATCGTGTCACAAATGCACCGTTCGCCTGGCGTATTCTTTGATCACGACAAGGGTAAAACACACAGCTCGGGTAAGTTGTTGTTTGCCTGCCGCATTATCCCATATCGCGGTTCGTGGTTGGATTTTGAATTCGACGCCAAGGACATGGTATTCGCGCGTATCGACCGTCGCCGCAAATTGCCTGTGACCACATTGCTGTATGCTTTGGGCATGGATCAAGACGCGATCATGAATGCGTATTACGACACAGTCACATACAAGCATTCCAAAAACAAAGGCTGGGTGACCAAGTTCTTCCCAGAGCGCGTTCGTGGCACACGTCCGACCTATGATTTGGTTGACGCCGACACTGGCGAAATCATTGCAGAAGCCGGTAAAAAAGTGACGCCGCGCGCGGTCAAGAAATTGATCGACGAAGGCAAAGTAAAAGAGCTTTTGGTTCCGTTCGATCATATCGTCGGTAAATACGTCGCCCAAGATATCATCAACGAAGACACAGGCGCGATCTATGTCGAAGCCGGTGATGAGCTGACATTGGAATACAACCGTGACGGAGAAGTCTCGGGCGGGTCTTTGAAAGACTTGATGGATGCGGGCTTTACCGAGATCCCAGTTTTGGACATCGACAATATCAACGTCGGACCATACATCCGTAACACGATGGCGGCGGATAAAAACATGGGTCGCGAAACCGCGCTTATGGATATCTACCGCGTTATGCGTCCGGGCGAGCCACCAACCTTGGAAGCGGCGTCTTCGCTCTTTGACACATTGTTCTTTGATCGCGAACGCTATGACCTGTCCGCAGTGGGTCGCGTAAAAATGAACATGCGTCTTGCATTAGACGCAGAAGACACAGTGCGCACCCTTCGCAAAGAAGACATCGTTTCGTGTATTAAGGCGCTTGTTGAATTGCGCGATGGTAAAGGCGAAATTGACGATATCGACCATTTGGGCAACCGTCGCGTTCGTTCTGTTGGCGAATTGATGGAAAACCAGTATCGTGTTGGTCTGTTGCGCATGGAGCGCGCGATCAAAGAACGTATGTCATCCGTCGAAATCGATACAGTGATGCCACAGGATTTGATCAACGCAAAACCTGCAGCGGCAGCGGTTCGGGAATTCTTTGGCTCAAGCCAATTGTCCCAGTTCATGGACCAAACCAACCCATTGTCCGAAGTCACGCACAAGCGCCGCTTGTCAGCCTTGGGCCCAGGTGGTTTGACACGTGAACGTGCCGGCTTTGAGGTGCGCGACGTTCACGCAACCCATTACGGCCGTATGTGTCCAATTGAAACGCCAGAAGGTCCAAACATTGGTTTGATCAACTCTTTGGCGACATTTGCACGTGTGAACAAATACGGTTTCATCGAAACACCCTATCGCAAAGTTGTGAACGGCAAAGTGACCGACGAAGTGTCCTATATGTCCGCAACCGAAGAAATGCGTCACACTGTGGCGCAGGCCAACGCGACATTGGATGAAGATGGTAACTTTATCAATGACTTGGTGTCCACACGCCAAAACGGTGACTATACGCTTGCGCCTCGTGAAAACGTGAATTTGATTGACGTTAGCCCGAAACAGTTGGTGTCTGTTGCTGCATCCTTGATCCCATTCTTGGAAAACGACGACGCTAACCGCGCGTTGATGGGATCGAACATGCAACGTCAGGCGGTTCCACTGCTGCGTGCCGAAGCACCTTTGGTCGGTACCGGCATCGAGGGCGTTGTTGCCCGCGATTCAGGGGCGGCGATTATGGCGAAACGCGCAGGTGTGATCGACCAAATCGATGCTCAGCGTATCGTTATTCGTGCAACCGAAGATTTGGAACTGGGCGATGCGGGTGTTGATATTTACCGCATGCGCAAATTCCAACGCTCCAACCAAAACACCTGTATCAACCAACGTCCGTTGGTGAAAGTGGGCCAAACCGTTGAAAAAGGCGAAGTGATTGCCGACGGTCCATCCACAGATATGGGCGAATTGGCCTTGGGTAAAAACGTCGTTGTGGCGTTTATGCCTTGGAACGGCTACAACTACGAAGACTCGATCTTGATCTCAGAGCGTATTGCACGTGACGACGTATTCACTTCGATCCATATCGAAGAATTCGAAGTTGCCGCGCGCGACACGAAATTGGGTCCAGAGGAAATCACACGCGACATTCCAAACGTCGGCGAAGAAGCGCTGCGCAATTTGGACGAAGCGGGTATCGTTTACATCGGTGCAGATGTTCAACCAGGTGACATTTTGGTGGGTAAAATCACACCAAAAGGCGAAAGCCCGATGACACCAGAAGAAAAACTGCTTCGTGCGATTTTTGGCGAAAAAGCGTCTGATGTGCGTGACACATCGCTGCGCGTAAAGCCAGGTGATTACGGTACAGTGGTTGAGGTTCGCGTCTTTAACCGTCATGGCGTCGACAAAGACGAACGCGCGTTGCAAATCGAACGTGAAGAAGTTGAACGTTTGGCACGTGACCGTGATGACGAATTGGCCATCTTGGACCGCAACATCTATGCCCGTTTGAAAACATTGATCATGGGTAAAACCGCGGTCAAAGGTCCAAAAGGGGTCGCTGCCAATTCTGTTGTGACTGAAGATCTGCTGGACAGCCTAACACGCGGTCAGTGGTGGCAATTGGCAATGGCCGAAGAAGCCGACGCCCAAATCGTCGAAGCGCTGCATGAGCAATATGAAGCGCAAAAACGGACTTTGGATGCACGGTTCGAGGACAAAGTTGAAAAAGTCCGCCGCGGCGATGATCTGCCTCCGGGCGTGATGAAAATGGTCAAAGTCTTTATTGCCGTGAAGCGTAAGCTGCAACCTGGCGATAAAATGGCGGGTCGCCACGGGAACAAAGGTGTTATTTCACGCGTTGTTCCAATGGAAGACATGCCGTTCTTGGCCGATGGGACACCTGTGGATTTCTGTTTGAACCCATTGGGCGTGCCGTCACGTATGAACGTTGGTCAGATTTTGGAAACACATATGGGCTGGGCTGCACGCGGTCTTGGTCTGCAAGTGGACGAAGCTTTGGGTGAATATCGCCGGTCTGGTGATTTGACCCCAGTTCGTGAAGCGATGCGTATCGTTTATGGTGATGACGTCTATGAAGAAGGCATCACACATATGGACGAGGATCATCTGATCGAAGCGGCAAGCAATGTCACACGCGGTGTTCCAATCGCAACGCCAGTCTTTGACGGTGCAAAAGAGGCCGATGTGAACGACTCGCTGCGTCGTGCAGGCTTTGACACATCTGGTCAGTCGATTTTGTTTGATGGTCGTACGGGTGAACAATTCAGCCGCAAGGTCACAGTCGGTATCAAGTACCTGTTGAAGCTGCACCACTTGGTTGATGACAAAATCCACGCACGTTCGACAGGCCCATACAGCTTGGTCACACAACAGCCGTTGGGTGGTAAAGCACAGTTTGGTGGTCAGCGTTTCGGTGAAATGGAAGTTTGGGCATTGGAAGCATATGGCGCGGCATACACGCTGCAAGAGATGCTGACAGTGAAGTCAGATGACGTTGCTGGACGTACCAAAGTGTATGAATCGATTGTTAAGGGTGAAGACAACTTTGAAGCAGGGATCCCAGAATCCTTTAACGTGCTTGTCAAAGAGGTCCGCGGCCTTGGCCTGAACATGGAACTCCTGGACTCAGAGGGGGATGAATAAGGGGCGTCCCTTATTCACCCTTTCGGCCCTAATTTGAGGAATTCAAAATGAACCAGGAAATCACAAATAACCCATTCAACCCTTTGGCCAACC
>RFZH01000174.1 GCA_009920815.1 Paracoccaceae bacterium | reverse complement strand
GCAAGTCCGTGAGGTCCGTTCTCCATAAAAGCCTGAGAAAAAACCATGTCATTGCCAAAACTTGGCAAGAAAAGCGTGTAGCACCAGACGCTAAACCCAATGATCAGACCGCTGATTGCGCCAGTGCGTGTTGCGCCACGCCAAAAAAGCCCGCCCATCATTGACGGCAACACCTGAGCTACGCCTGCGAATGACACCAAACCAATCGCGGCTAATGCTTCGCCGCCACCTGACATGGAAAAATAAAGATACCCAAGAAAAAGCACAAAAGCGATTGAACTGCGTCGCGATAGGATGATCACACGACGCACGTCGCCAAATTCAGATGCGCGATTTTCCGTAAACCTTAACCAAAGCGGCATAACGATATGGTTTGAAACCATCGTCGCCAATGCCAAAGCGGCAACCACAACCATAGATGTGGCAGATGAAAACCCACCTAAAAATGACAAAACCGCCAAAGCATCATTCCCCTGAGATAGCGGAATGCTTAGAACATAAAGATCTGGGTTCGCATCGGCAGGTAAAAGATTGTGTCCGACAACAGCGATCGGCACAACAAATAATGACATCAACATAACATAAAACGGAAAAGCCCATGATGCCGTCATCAAATGCCGTTCGTTTTCATTTTCAACAACAAGGACCTGAAACATGCGCGGCAAGCATAAAAACGCAGCGGCTGATAAAAATGTCAGGCCTAACCAGCGGCTTCCCTCGCCTTGCCAAAGCGCGATGGGTGACTTGTCGATAGCTTCAATCATATTGCCAAAGCCACCCGACACACCCCAAACTACGAACACCCCAACAGCCAGCAAAGCAAAAAGTTTCACCACGGCTTCGACCGCAATCGCCATGACGACACCGTGGTGACGTTCGTTCGCATCCAAATTGCGCGTTCCAAAAAGAATAGTGAAAAACGCCAAGCCCAGCGCAACAAACAGCGCGGAGTTGTCCTGCGGTATCAAACTGGTTGACATGCTGTCATATTCTGCAAATACCGAAAACGACAGTGTCACAGATTGCAATTGCAGGGCGATATAGGGGGTCGTTCCAACAACGGCCAATAATGTGACCAAGGCAGCCAAAAGATTTGATTTACCGAACCGTGACGATAAAAGGTCAGCGATTGATGTCACACGCTGCGTTCTGCCGACGCGCACCAAGCGCCGCAGGATCCACCACCACCCGAACATGACCAACGATGGTCCGAGATAGATCGTCAAATATTCTAACCCAGAGCGCGCCGCATAACCGACGGCACCGTAGAAAGTCCACGCAGTGCAGTAGATGGACAGCGACAGGGTATAAACCAAGGGTGATCGCAACCACCGACCGCGCCCAGATAACGCCGCCCGCTCGGCCCAGAAAGCAACCAAAAAAAGTGCAATAACATAGAAAAGACAAATGCCGACCAGAATATTAAGCATTTCAATCGCTCTTATCTTCGCCGGACATCAAACTATCCCAAGACGATTCAGACTTGCTAAAAATACGGAGCAACAAAAAACTTGAGACAATCAAAATCAACCAAACAGAAAAAACATAAATCATCAAAGTTGAAATTGACCCTATTTCGTCGCTACCTCTGCGCATAAAAATCGGTATGATCCATAAAACCGCACCAAAGATCGGCACCAATCTAATTGCGTCGATGACACGACGCATACGGTATGTGCTACGCTCTAGAAATACTGGTGCATCTTTTTTCTTCATCCTGCCACCAAGCGGCGGACCGTCGCAAGCACTTCGCCATTAGAAAATGGTTTACTCATGAAATCGCTTGCGCCCAATTCAAAGGCCAGTTCACGATCCTTGTTTTGGCCGCGCGCCGTCAGGACAAGAACTGGCAGGTCTGGTTTGGCACCAACAGAACGAAGATCGCGCAAAATATCAAATCCACTTTTCCCAGGTAGCATGACATCTAAGATCACCAGATCAGGTGATTTATCTTCGATAACTTGATTTGCATCGTGACCATTTGAATGTGTCGCAACCGACCAGCCATCGCGCGACAAAATAAAACTAATTGCCTCGACGATATTTGGCTCGTCTTCGATCAAAAGGACAGACTTGCCCATCTAAAATCCCCCCATATGGCTTTGCACCATTTTTTTTAATAATGCCAATTGCCGACTTAATGTCAAAGGTCTTCGCTCAAAATGGATAGTTCACGTCTACTTTTGCACCCAGAAATCGCACACACACGGCATGCTGCCCCTACCTCAATGGAGGGTGAGGCATCTTGGTGATTGGGGGTTATTGTCATATAAGCATGGATGATCGGCAAATGTGAGCCAGTTTGTCCAGGCATTAGATCCGCATAGGCTTGAACACTGAATGTCCCACCCTCACGCCCGGTGTGGGTGATTGTTGCCTCGCTCAATCGCATCGGCGTTTGTAGCGCACCGAACAGAGGCCATAAAGGGCAAGCCGAACCAAAGCGCGGAATGTGAAAACCTGCAATTGGCTTTCTCAAAAAAAAGCTGCCCGAGGCATCACAAGCCACTAAACCGACAGGTCGCTCTAGCCAATCCCTTGGGCTGAACGCCTGCCGCCGCATCACGGTTGAAATCGGCACTTGGCACATGGCGGCAATAGCTGCCGCGTCCTGTCCCAGTTTGTCCAAAGCGGCTCGGAATTCATCATCACCCAGATCAGCAAGATCTTTTGCGTAAAGCGATAGAAACCGTTTTGCGAGGACATTGCCGCTGCGGGTCTTTAACTCTGGCACAGCACAAAGCGCGTTGGCGCCATCTGGCGATAAATCATGTCCTACAAAATTATACTCATAATGCGCCAGAAAACCGTCCAATTCATCCCAGACAGATCCCACCGAACCGCCGTCTGATCCAGCGCCATCCAAGTAACCAACAAGGGCTTGTGCCTCTTCGGCCAAGCGCTGACTGTCTTCGCTGATGTTCCGATGAAATCTGTTTTGCCACTCTGGCTCAATGTCATCTGTTTCGACGAGGATTGAACTGGTTGAACGAATGGCCGTGACCGTCGTCAGAACTTCATGCAAGGATGTGGCCAGATGGGGATCGTGCGAAAGCCGATCACTCAGGCCATCCACGGCTTGCTCAAGCTGCCTGACTTTGCGATCCAGTTCGATCATGAACTGGGCCCACTGTGGATAGCGCGCCGCTAAGTCCGCTGCAGCACCATCACCTGTAATGTCTACGCCATGATACACCGCGCATTCCTGAAGTCTCGCCACCAACGAAGCCTGCGCCCCTTCTGACAGTGCAACTGGATCAACCCCCAACGCATCAGCGAGATGTAGCAAAAGTCTGCCTGCGATTCTGCGGCGATTGTGTTCAATAAGATTGAGGTATGACGCCGAAATCCCCACTTTTTCCGCCAATTCAGATTGTTTCAGACCAATATTGACCCGTCTTTCCCGAATTCTGATGCCGACAGATGCCATACCCGCCATAGAAAAACCTCACGTTTACAAGTATATGCTGCAGTGCGTCGTAAATATATTTACAAAAAATATAACAGCACTGTTCATTATTTTACAAAATAATTGTTCTTTTTTAAACCCTTATTGCGAAATTTTTCAAATGTGGGGCATAATACATTTGCACAATTGTGCCATGCACGCGGCAGGAGGAGCCGCAAGCATCATTCAAATTGGGAGGATTACATGTCCAAATTAGACCTGACACGCCGTGGCGTGATCAAAACAGGTGCAGTTGCCGGTGCCGGCCTTGCACTTCCAACAATCTTTACAGCGTCTTCCGCAGCTGCGTTCACAAACGAACCAACAGGCAGCTCTGTTAAGATCGGCTTTAACGTTCCACAAACTGGCCCATACTCAGAAGAGGGTCTGGACGAACTGCGCGCACAAGAATTGGCTGTTGAACACCTAAACGGTATCGGCGACGGCGGCATGTTGAATACCTTCAGCTCAAAAGCGCTGCAAGGCAACGGTATTTTGGGCAAAAAAGTTGAGTTCGTCACGGGCGACACACAAACAAAATCAGACGTTGCGCGCGGTTCTGCACAGTCAATGATCCAAAAAGACGGCGTCATCATGATCAATGGTGGTTCGTCTTCTGGTGTGGCTGTTGCGGTACAAGGTTTGTGCCAAGAAGCCGGCGTCATCTTCATGGCAGGTCTAACACATGCTAATGACACCACAGGTAAAGACCGCAAGGCAAATGGCTTCCGCCACTTCTTCAATGCTTACATGTCTGGCGCGGCATTGGCGCCAGTTTTGAAAAACGCGTACGGCTCAGAGCGTCGCGCGTATCATTTGACAGCTGACTATAACTGGGGCTGGACACAGCAAGAGTCGATACAAGCAGCTTCTGAAGCAATGGGCTGGCAGACAGCTAACAACGTTCTGACACCCGTCGGAGCAGGCGACTTCTCATCTTACATTGCGCCTGTTTTGAACTCTGGTGCGGATGTTCTGGTTCTGAACCACTATGGCGCAGACATGGTTAACTCATTGACGCAAGCGATCCAATTTGGTCTGCGTGACAAACAAGTTAACAACAAAAACTTTGAAATCGTTGTTCCTCTGTATTCAGAATTGATGGCAGCGGGTGCGGGTTCAAATATCGAAGGCGTTTACGGTTCCATGAACTGGAACTGGCAGCTGTCTGACGAAGGTACAAAAGCATTCGTACAATCCTTCGGTAAAAAATACGGCCGCCCACCATCAAATGCGGCGCACACATGCTATGTTCAAACTCTGCTTTATGCTGACGCAGTTACACGCGCGGGTTCATTCAACCCATGCGCAGTTGTAGAAGCACTGGAAGGCTTTGAATTCGACGGTATGGGCAATGGTAAAACACTATACCGCGCCGAAGATCACCAGTGTTTCAAAGACGTGTTGGTCATGAAGGGTAAAGAAAACCCAACAAACCAATACGACACACTGGAAATCGTTGAAACAACACCAGTCGCACAAGTCACATACGCGCCGAACCACCCCATGTTCGGCGGTGATGAAGCATCTTTAGGCGCCTGTAACGCAGGTTAATCCTCACTCTTGGACGGGCCGCACGACCGCGGCCCGTCATTCTTGACCGATTTCAAATCGGGTCATCT
>RFZH01000173.1 GCA_009920815.1 Paracoccaceae bacterium | reverse complement strand
GTTGGTGGGGCATCTGTTTCTGTCCAAGATCTGATGGCTGTGGCGGACGAAACTGCGCAAATGATGGAATATTCCAACCGCTTAGAGGCGCAATCGAACGAACTGACCAGAACTGCGCGTCAGCTGCGCCAAGTGAACGAAAAGCTGACACGGCTGTCCGTGCAAAAGGATGCGTTCCTATCCCAAATCAGCCATGAACTGCGCACGCCGATGACCTCAATTCTTGCGTTTTCCGAGATTTTGCAAGACGGCGCTGGGCTTACGGACACAGATATGGTCAAGTACGCAACCATCATCCATGGCGAAGCAACGCGGCTCACACGGCTGTTGGACGATTTGCTGGATCTTAGCGTTCTGGAAAATGGACAAGTTAGTCTTAATATTGTTGCAGTGGACCCGAATGAATTGGTGAACCGAGCCATCGCGACGGTGCGTGCCGGAAATATGTCGTCAACCTTTTCAATTAAATTGTGGTCCGACGACCAGCTGCCATTGTTAAACACAGACCCTGACCGTTTGGGGCAAGTGTTTATTAATCTTATTGCCAATGCCCGCAAATATTGTGATGCACGACAACCTGAATTGGTCATCACACTACGCCATAAACAAGGGCAGTTTATCGCAGATTTTGTGGATAATGGCAGTGGGGTTCCAAAAGAAGATCAAGAATTGATTTTTGAAAAATTTGCACGCGTCGGCGAAAATAAGGCGGGCGGTGCGGGATTGGGGTTGGCGATCTGTCGTGAAATTATAGGCCGTCTCAGTGGTGAGATTTCCTATTTACCTGGCCAGCGCGGTGGCGCATTTCGGATCATTTTGCCAATCTCTACAAAGCCATAAACGAATTGGTAAGGTTCGCATGACACATTAGGGCCAACGCAGGGGGTCAATTTTTTGCGAAACCAAGCACATAAAACTATTTTACAACGAAAACTCTCGGACGGGGCGCGGTCCAACGCCGCGCCGTCCAAACGCGCCAGTCAATGGGCGCAGGCAATTGTTTCCGCAGCAACAGAGTGTGTCGGGCTCACACTTGCGATGGGGCGGCGGCATGTCCTGAGATCAAAGTCAGATGACCTTCCAGCAATTATTGCCCACTGCGCGATGATTGTTTGGACTGAAAACGAACATGGGCAAAGCGCATTCGTATGTTTGGATGCAGCATTTCTGAGCGCGCTGATTGAAATTCAAACCATCGGTCGGATCGTCGGCAGAGCCAGTGAAAAACGCACGCCATCGCAAACGGATTTTGCATTGGTCGCGCCCTTTGTTGAAACGGTTTTGACCCGCACGGCAGAGGATGAATTGGCGCAGGCTAAATTGCGACCGCGCCGCCTGGTTGCGCATCCGTCGGCACTGTTGCAGGCGCTGGGACATTGTGAAACGTCAGTTTGCGTATTGTCCTTTAGGCTGGGCGAGACAGAGGTTAGTGGAAAGATCATTATCGGATCAGCCCGAAATGAGGCCAAGTCAGCCGTTTCACAGCCCCACGAAACGCTCGCGCAGATGTGTCCTGAACTGGAAAGCTTGACAGCGGAGATGACTGTGATTGTGCATGAGTTTTCTACAACGCTCGCGCATTCACATAAACTCAAGGTTGACGATAGGCTGACTCTGCCCGCTGATGTCCTTGGCAATGCTGCATTGTCAGCTGGGCCTAAGGGGCCAAAGTTTTCTGTCGAATTAGGTAAATTGGGAGCTCGGCGTGCTGTTCGGTTGCGGCGTGACGTTGTCGGGCTAACCTATGAAGACCCTCTGACGGATTTGAACCCGCTGATCAATTCGGTGGCGTCCGCGGAGGACCTGACTGATCTGGATGGCAAACTTGAAGAGTTGTTGGATGAAGATTGGCTTGCTGTTTTGGATGAACATGAAAAAACCGCCCCCTTGGTTGAAAAGGGCGGTTCAATTTAGATACTGTTGATTACTCGGCTGGGATCATTCTGTCCATGCTCGCCCGTACCCGTGGTGCCGCAAACATGCCAGCAGCCATTGCAATCACAAAGATCCATAGGTTTGGGCCGCCAAATCCAAGGGATGCAATTGATGGGCCTGGGCATAGCCCTGCAAGGCCCCAGCCCATTCCAAACAGGGTCGAGCCGATGATCAAGTTGCGACCCAATTTGGGATCAGGGCGTGCTGGAAACGAACCCCCTGCAATTGGGCTGCGATTTTTTGTAAATGCCCAAGCAATCGCCATTGGGATCATTGCCCCGCCCATAACAAAGGCAAGTGTTGGATCCCATGCGCCAAACACGTCCAGCCAACCTTGAACTTTTGCGGTGTTCGTCATGCCAGAGATGATTAGACCACCACCAAATAGCAAACCTGCGATTAAAGCAAAAATGTTTTTCATCAGATCCATCCCATCACGTGACGCAAGATTGCCATGGTCAGGCCACCTGCAAGAATATAGAACACTGTCGCAACGATGCCGCGCAGTGACAGGCGTGAAATACCGCATACCCCATGTCCCGAGGTGCACCCGTTTGCGATGCGTGTTCCGATGCCGACCAGCAGGCCCGCAACGACCAATTGGGTCACGTTGGATGTAATATTCGTTTCGCTACGGTCCCAAAATTGCAGCACGACCAAAGGTGCCGCAAAAACCCCAACCAGAAAAATAATGCGCTCTACAGCAGTCGACCAACCAGAACCATCCACGAGTCCGCCGATGATGCCGCTTGCCCCCATGATACGCCCGTTACCCAAAAGGTAGACCGCGCCCCCAGTACCGATCAGCAATCCGCCGATAAGACCGTAAATCCAATCTATTTGCATAGTTTCGTTTCCATTTAAGTTAAGATAGGCGCAATTTAATCGCGCCTGTCAGTGGTTTCCCTGTTACCAATTACAGCTTGTTTACCGGTACTTTTAGATAGACGTTTCCGTCGGCATCCGCTTCCGGCAGATTACCGGCTCGCATGTTTACCTGTAGTGACGGGATGATCAGCTTTGGTTTTGCCAATCCAGCATCACGTTCATTGCGCATTTTTACAAATTCTTCTGCGGATTTGCCGGCGCCGATGTGTACGTTCATTGCTTTTTGTTCTGCAACTGTTGTTTCCCATGCGAATTCATCGCGGCCTGGCGCTTTGTAATCGTGACCAACGAAAATGCGTGTTTCATCAGGCAGCGTAAGAATTTTTTGGATCGAATTAAAAAGGGTCTCAGATGAACCGCCCGGAAAATCGCATCGCGCTGTTCCAAAATCAGGCATAAACAGCGTGTCACCCACAAATGCGCTGTCTCCTACAACGTATGTCAAACACGCCGGAGTGTGACCGGGCGTGTGCATCACGTCACCTTGCAAACCGCCGATATTGAATACGTCGCCTTCTTTGAATAGTTTGTCGAACTGGCTGCCATCGCGCTGAAACTCTGTTCCTTCGTTAAAGACTTTGCCAAAGGTGTCTTGTACGACTGTGATGCGATCACCAATACCGATTTTGCCGCCAATCTGCTTTTGGAGGTAGGGGGCCGCAGAAAGGTGATCGGCATGGACGTGTGTTTCCAAAAGCCATTCTACCTCTAGGGCGTTGTCGCGAACAAACTTGATGATCTCATCGGCCGAGTGCGTGTCCGTGTTTCCTGATGAATAATCAAAGTCCAAAACGCTATCGATGATCGCGCATTTTGCGCTATTTGGGTCTTTTACAACAAAGGACACGGTGAATGTTGCTTCGTCAAAAAATGAGGTGACTTCAGGTTTCATGATTCTTTACTCCATCAGTGTTGCAATAAACATATATTAAAATTTGAATGTATTGCAAGGCATAAATTCATTATCTTGAATTTTATTTCAAAAAAGAGCCTATGAAGGAGCTAAGAGTACCTAACGGAAAAAAATACCCAGAATAACCAGCATGAGCCCCAAGGTCGAAAGCATGAGTGACCCGAGGTTTAGTGGCACGACTTTTTGAACGACTGCGCGCAGATCTTCGTCACTTAGGCCAGATTTTTTTGCGACCGCGACTTTAACGATGCACCAAATTAGTCCAACAAGCCCCAAGAGCGAAATAAAGACGCCACCCCAGATAAGGTAATCCATATTCTATCCTTTTTTCCTGCGAGGCATAAGTTAAAATTCTTGGCGTATCAAGTATTGAGGCGGGTTGCAGTGGGGGCCTTAGCCATGTACATCAATCGCCATCAAAGCAAGCGAGGAAAAGATGGACGAAATTACCGAGGCAACATACCGTGTCACCGCAGACGAACTGCGTCAGTTCATCGAGCGCTTTGAGCGTCTCGAACTTGAGAAACGCGAAATCGCAGACCAACAAAAAGAAGTGATGGCCGAAGCGAAAGGCCGCGGTTACGACACAAAGGTCATGCGCAAGATTATCACATTGCGCAAGCGTGATAAGAATGACATTGCCGAAGAAGAAGCCGTTCTGGAAATGTATAAAGAAGCGTTGGGCATGTCCTAATCGGATTTAAGGTTCGATTAACGTTACGCCTGCCATATTTGATATAAAATCAACGTCGGCATCATAATTTTCAGTCATCCGATCAACGGTTGGCTGGTCCCAAGGGGTGTCATTTAAATCTTGGATCACTGCATCGGGACGCGCAAATTTTTCTGCAAAAGCATACATGACCTTGCGGCGTTGAATTGGGTTCATATCGGGATGATTTTGCATGTACCCTTTGAAACGTTCAAATCCCTCGCGGGTCAGTATCTGGGCGAAAATAGCATAGGTATTTGAAACCGGTTGGGAATTTGTCGCAGACATAAATTCACGCAACAGCTTAGCCCAAATAAAGGGTGTATCTTCGTCGCACCAAGTCGTAATCGGTATTTGTGGAAACGCGGTACGCAAGCGAACAAATAGTTCTGACCAACGTAATGCCATATAATTCGATCCCCTTAAGATATCGTGCAACTGGGTCGTTTGTGTGACTTGCATGCAAGCTGGCAAAAATGTCGCGGGGTTTCGGATGGCAAAGAAAATTTCGATTTCGTCTTGCTTAAAGATGGTACAAAACCGCGTTAAATGGGTCGCCGCATCAGGAAAAAGGCGATCTTTATTCACACATTCTTTTGGCGAGCCAAAAAACATTGGCAAGCTTA